>JANOFM010000169.1:0-21038 GCA_031413635.1 Alphaproteobacteria bacterium
GTGATAGCGTGGGCCTTGCCAGTGGCCCTGAAACTCGTGCCGCTCGGGTTGCCCAAGGCTCGGCTCATCGTCGACATTCGGCTCCAGGTCGTAGTCCGCATACACGCGATCCATTTCATTGAGCAGCTCGATCGCGTGATCGATCGCTTCCGCCAGGCGCGCGCGCACGGGAATGAAGTCGCCGAACTGCCGTTTCAGCATGTTCGTCGGCGCGGGCAGATGGCGGGTTCGAATGGTCTGACGTTTCGGCCCGGCGATGTCCCGGCGGGATCGTGTAAGCTTGGCCTTAGCCATCTCATCAGCTCCTTGGGCTGTTGGTGTGGTCAGGGCCGGCCGTGCGCCGCGTGCGCGCGGCCGGTCCATTCCAACGTAAGCGAGGAGGCGGGCATCGGTAAATCTGTTACCCCATCTGCTACCCTGGGCAACATTTTAGTTCCGGGAAAAGACAAAATAGGCTGTAAGTCATTGATTTGATGGTGCCGGATGTCGGAATTGAACCGACGACCTACCGCTTACAAGGCGGTTGCTCTACCCCTGAGCTAATCCGGCGCTGAATTGGTGGCGGGTTGGTAGCGCAAGCCGGGGTGGGAGGCAATCGGTGGTTGGGATCCCTTGGGTCATCGGTCATTCCGGCGACGCGTAGCCGCGCCATTTGCGGTCTTTGTTGGAATTTCGGCAACGGAATTCCGTGCCTTGCGTTTCGCAAAGTTGGAACGAGCCGGTAACGATGTCGATCTCGATCGACGCGCCGGTTTTGATCGTGACGAGCAGCGTCTTTTGATCCTGCTGGAAAAAGGTCGGGCCTTCGTGCCAGCGGATCGACGAGGTGCTATGCGAGAACGCTTCGATTTCGGCGTCAAGGAAGAGGTCCGCGAGGCGATACGACTTTATCTGCTTGCCGTCGGGCGCTAAGACCACGACCACCCGGCCGAAGCCGCGGTTGTGCCAATTGTCGAGCGTGATCAGGTGGCCATTGTTGGCGACGTAGAATTCGACCGGTGCAACGGGATTGGGCAACGACGTTTCGGCGACGAGTTTGTATGAGCGGTCTTTTTCGCGGCGGTAGAATTCGGCGGTCGCGTATTTGCCTTTCTTGGCACCCTTGAAACCCCAAGTGTCGCCTATGCTTTCGCCGGGAGTCACGCGCACGAAATAGTCACGCGAGGCGCTGAACACCTCCTTCGTTTCCGGACGCTGCCATTGGTCGGCCGCGGCGGTGAATGACGCAACCGTCACTGCAAGCGCGGCAAGCCAATGGTTCGGGCTGTTCATCATATTGCGGTCCCCGGCGATGCTCGATCGATGACAGGAAAGTGTGGCGCTTTGCGGGCGGGCACTTGCGTCTATAAGCTTCGCCCGCATGTTCTGGAACTGCATGTTTATGGCGTTTCGCGAGTTGCGGGCAAATCTGCTGCGCACGGGGTTGACGGCGCTTGGCATCATCATCGGGGTTGCCGCCGTCGTCATCGTGGTGACGATCACGCAAGGCGTGTCGAGCCAGGTGGTCGATCAGATCTCCGCGATGGGCGACAATTTGGTCATGGTCGATTCCGTGACGCAACGCGGGCAGAGGCAGCGCCAGGCGCCGTTCAAACTTGCCGACGCGGACGCCATTCAACGCGACGTGCCAGGCATTGCGGGCGTGGCGCCGGTGGCGATGGCCGGATTGAAGTTCACCGCGGTCGGGCGCGACTATGCGACCCGCGTGACCGCATCGACGAACGCGTTCTTCGAGGTGCGCAATTGGCCGGTCGCGGCCGGGCGCAAGTTCACGGAAGGCGAGGTGCGAGCGGGTGCCGCGGTCTGCATCTTGGGCGAGACAGTCCGGACAGAACTGTTCGGACAGCAAAATCCGTTCGGTGCGATGGTGCGATCGGGAAATTTTTCCTGCCGTGTCATCGGGGTGTTGTTTTCGAAGGGGCAGTCGATCGCTTCGGACGACCAAGACGACATGCTGTTGATGCCGATATCGACCTATCATCGGCGTCTGGCAGGCAACACGGATGTGCGTTCCATCTGGGTCACCGCGGCGACGGCGGGCGATATCAACCGCGTCAAGGCTGCCATTCACGCTTTGATGCGCGAACGGCGCGATTGGCGCGAGGGACAGGTCGAGAATTTTCGGGTGACGGATGCGCGCGAGGTCATACAAACCGTCGGCTCGACGATGGCGTTGATGGCGATGGGCGTATCGGGGATCGCGGCGATCAGCCTCATCGTCGGCGGGATCGGGATCATGAATGTGATGCTGGTCGCGGTGACGGAGCGCACGCGCGAGATTGGAATTCGACTGGCGATCGGCGCGCGCGGGCGCGACGTGCTGTTGCAGTTCTTGATCGAGGCGGCGGTGTTGGCCGGCGCCGGCGGGATTGTGGGCGCGGCGCTGGGCCTTGCGGCGGCGGCCGCCATCGTGAACGCGATTGGGGTGCCGTTCGTGCCGAGCGCGCAGATTGTTGCGCTGGCGTTCGCGTTCTCGGCCGCCGTCGGGATCGCGTTCGGGTTCTTCCCTGCCTTGCGCGCGGCCAGGCTCGATCCGATCGAGGCGCTGAGATATGAGTGAGATCGCGATCGCGTGCACGGATCTCGACGCCGCGATCGAATTCTATACGGGCGAGCTCGGCTTTCGCCTCGATATGATCATGCCCGCCGATGCGCCGTGTCATGCGGTCGTGTCGGGGCACGGCATTGCGGTCCGGCTGGAAGCGGGCGGGGCCATTGCGCAGGCGCCGGGCCGCGCGGGGATGTTCTATCGCGATTTGATTCCGGGACGGCTCGGCGGGCGTTTGATCGCTTCGCACATTCGAATTCCCGTGGGCGGGCCGGTCCCCGATTACGTCCACTATCATCGGGTCCGCTTTCAGACGATCTATTGCCGGCGTGGTTGGGTGCGCGTGGTCTATGAGGATCAGGGGCCGCCCTTTGTGATGCACGAAGGCGATTGCGTTTTGCAGCCGCCGGAAATCCGCCACCGCGTACTGGAGGCCTCGCAGGGCTTGGAAGTCATCGAGATCGGCTGCCCGGCCGAGCACGAAACGTGGCGCGATCACGCGCTGGAACTGCCGACGCGGCGTCTGCGTTCGCAACGCACCTTTGGCGGCCAGCGCTTCGTGCGCCACGTCGCTACGGATGCGATTTGGCAAAGTTTCGGGGACGAGGGCTTCGAATTCCGCGACACCGGCATCGCGCAAGCGACGGAAGGGTTAGCCGGCGTCCGTGTGCTGCGCGCGAAGTCGGGTGCCATGTCGCGAACTCATACAGGCGAGCCCCTGTTCTTCGCGATCCTCGGTGGCCGTCTGCGAATGCGCAGCAAGGCGCTCGGCACACATATTTTGGAGACGGACGACACCTGCGTGATTCCGGGCGGCGCGGATTATGCCATCGAAGCCATCACGCCATGCGAAGTCCTTGAAGTGGCGCTGCCCGCGAGGTGAGGAACGCCCATCCTCAGTTTGCGGTCGCCGCGCTCCCGGGGCCGAGCCGCGCGCCGTGCGCCTAAGCCGGTGGTTTGGCCGCTGTGTCGTTCGGCGCGGGATTGTATCGGCGGTCAGGCGCCAAACAACCGGAACGCATTGATCACGTCGATATAGTCGATGACCAATGAGATCGTGTTCGTAGCGACGAGGGCCACGATATAGATCGGAAACACCCCGCCGCCCGAGCGGATGGTGTCGAAGCGGGCTGCGAGCCAGAGGACAAGGGGCGTCCAGAATACGACGTGGGCGAGACCCAGATGTTTGCCGTAACCCATCTGGTCGTAGAGAAGCGACATGAACACGGCGTTGAGTAGGAACGTCCCGATGATCGCGCGAGCCTCGAAGCGGCGGATGAAGACGACCGGCACGAGCACGTTCATCAGCACCAACCAATTTAGCCAATAGGAGAGGGGCGCTGGTTGGCTGCTGAGTTCTTGGAACAGGCCCATCGTTTCGGCTCCATCGAGCTGTCGTGCGTGAACAACTCCTTTTGGTGACGCCCGGCAGGGTAAACGGCAAGGCCTGGCCCAAGGCGACATTAACACTGCCCACGACTGTGGCATGAATACGTCATGCGCGCGACGTATAGTGCCCAACGGGAAAGGGGAATGCTGGCGCGCAATTGCGGGCCCCCAGTTGGGGCATGTCTTGACCTTTGACCTGACCGCACAAGGTCACAGGACGGTATGAGAACTCTGGGTACATTCGTTTTTCTGATGGCGTTTGCCGGCGTCTTGGGGGCGGCGGGCTATTTCTATTGGCAGCTGCAGAACGGCAAGTCCGCCGGCGGCGAGCGCGGTGGCGGCCAGGCCGCCCTCGTGACCTTGGCACCAGTAAAGGAACGCGCGTTCGTCGATGCGATCGAGGGCATTGGCACGGCGAAAGCGAACGAGAGCATCGATCTGACGGCTAAAGCGACGGAGACCGTCGGCGCGCTCAATTTCATCGACGGTCAAAAAGTCGAGAAGGACTTCGTCGTCGCGCGCATGACGAGCGGCGAACAGGCGGGCGATCTTGCCGCTGCGCGAGCGGCGGCCGCGGAGGCGCAGCAAACCTACGAGCGCGTGAAGGGCTTGTCGGCAAGGGGTTTTGCAAGCGGCGCGCAAGTCGATGCGACCACCGCCGCCCGCGACAGCACCGCCGGGCGCGTGACGGCGCTCGAGCAGCGGCTGGGCGACCGGGTGATCAAGGCGCCGTTTGCGGGTGTGTTGGGTCTGCGGCGGGTGAGCGTCGGCACGCTTGTGCGGCCCGGCGACGTCATCACAACGCTCGACGACATATCGACGATCAAGCTCGACTTCACCGTGGCGGAGGCGTTTCTCGCACCGCTGAAACTCGGCATGACGGTGCGCGTGACGGTTGCGGCCTACGCCGAGCGGGTGTTCGAGGGCAAGATCGCCGGCATCGATACGCGCGTCGATCCGGTGTCGCGCGCGATCGCGATGCGGGCGGAGATCCCCAACACCGAGGGTCTGCTTCGTCCCGGGATGCTGATGACGGTGGCGCTGATTACAGCCGAGCGGGTTGCGCTCTCGGTACACGAAGAGAGCATCGTGCCGCTCGACAACAGGCACTATGTCTACGTCGCCGATACCGAGATGAAGGTCGAGCGTCGCGAAGTGAAGATGGGTGCGCGCCAGCCGGGTTTTGTGGAAGTCAAAAGCGGGCTGCGCGCGGGCGAGCGTGTCGTCGTCGAGGGAACCATCCGCTTGCGGCCGGGCGCTCCCGTCACGCTTGAAGTGCCGAAAGAGGAGCGCCGGGGCAAACGCTCCGGCGGCGGGCTGCGCGGACCCGCGACGTGACGCTCTCCGATCTTTCGGTCAAGCGGCCGGTATTTGCGGCGGTGATCAGCCTGCTGATCGCCTCGTTCGGTTACATTTCCTACGAACGGCTGCCGCTTCGCGAATTGCCCGATATCGACCCTCCGGTGGTGTCGGTGCAGACAAGTTATCCGGGCGCCTCGTCGGGCGTGGTTGAAACGCGCATCACCCAGCAGGTGGAAGACGCGATCGCGGGCATCGAGGGCATCGACACTATCGCCTCGTCCAGCCGCGACGGTTCCTCGCAGGTCACGATCACCTTCCGCCTGTCGCGCGACATCGAAGCGGCCGCCAACGACGTGCGCAATGCGGTCGCTCGCGTCATCGACCGTTTGCCCGAGGAGGCCGACCCGCCGCAGGTGCAAAAGGCCGACGCCGACGGCGCGCCGATCATGTTCCTGCACTTGACCTCGTCGTCGATGAGCCGGATGGAACTGACCGACTACGTCGAGCGCTACGTGCTCGACCGCTTGTCGACGGTGGACGGCGTGTCGGCGGCGGGCGTTTTGGGCGCAACGCCCTCGCTGCGCATCTGGCTGGACCGGCTGGCGCTTGCGGCGCGCGGGCTGACGGTGGGCGACGTGGAGAACGCGCTCAGGGCCGAGAATATCGAGCTGCCGGCGGGTCGCCTTGAATCGACGGCGCGCAATCTGACGGTGCGGATCGAGCGCGGCTATGCGACGGAGGCCGATTTTCGCGCGCTGGTACTGCGGACGGCGGCCGACGGTCACATGATCCGGTTGGGCGAGGTGGCGCGCGTCGAAATTGCGCCGCGCGAACGGCGCTCCGATTTCCGGGGCAATGGGCAGCGCCAGGTGGGCGTCGCCATTTCCAAACAATCGACCGCCAATCAACTTGCGGTGGCGCGCGGCCTTAGGGTCGAGGTCGACAAGATCCGCGCTGGTCTGCCCAAGGGCACCGAAATGGTGATCGCGGTCGACAACTCGGTCTTCATCGAGGATTCGGTGAAGGAGGTTTATGAAACGCTCGCCATCACGGGCGTCTTGGTGCTCGCGGTCATCTATCTCTTTCTGGGCAATGCGCGCGCGGCATTGGTGCCGGCGGTGACGGTGCCGGTTTGTTTGCTGGGGGCGATGGCGTTGCTGGCGCTGTTCGGGGCGACGATCAACTTGCTGACGCTGCTGGCGCTGGTGTTGGCGATCGGTTTGGTCGTCGACGACGCGATCGTGGTTCTGGAAAACGTGCAGCGGCGGGTCGATCTGGGCGAGCCGCCTTTGGTGGCGGCCGTGCGCGGCACGCGGCAGGTGGCGTTCGCGGTGCTGGCGACGACGGCGGTGTTGATTTCGGTGTTCGTGCCTATCGTTTTTCTCGAGGGCACGATCGGCAAGTTGTTCTCCGAGCTCGGCATCGCGCTGGGGTCGGCGGTGGCGATCTCGGCGCTGGTGGCGCTGACCCTGTCGCCGATGATGTGCTCCAAGCTGCTGGTGCCGGTGACGCGCGAAGGATTTTTGTCGCGGACGATCCACGGCGCGACCAGGGCGCTGGAGCGGACCTATCGGGCGGTGCTTCAGGCCAGCCTCGATGCGTCGGTCCTTGTCATCGCGATGTTCGGCGCCGTCATCTTCATCACGGTCGTGCTGTTCCGTATGGTGCCCGGCGAAATCGCGCCGACCGAGGATCGTGGACAGTTCGACATCAGCGTGAATTTCCCGGAAGGCGCCGGCTACGATTCCGTGCACGCGCAGATGTTGCAGATCGAGAAGGTGCTTTTGCCGCTGGTCGAAGACGGCACGGCGGCACGTGTGATCATCCGCGTGCCGGGTAGCTTCGGGACGACGTCCGACTTCAATTCCGGGCGCGGCATTGTCGTGCTGGGGCCGTGGGGTAAGCGCCCGCCGCAGCAAGAGGTGATCGAGGCGGTGTCGAACAAGCTCAAGCAATTCGCCGCCGTGCGCGCAACGACCATCGCACGCTCGAGCTTTTCGCGCGGCGGTGGCGGGACGCCGGTGCAGTTCGTGTTGGGCGGGTCGAGTTTCACCGAACTTGTCGAGTGGCGCGACAAGATGATCGCCAGGGCCGAGACGTTTTCGGGGCTGATCAACGTCGATTCCGATTTCAAGGAGACCAAGCCGCAGCTCAACGTGCAGATCGACTCCAACCGCGCGGGAACGCTGGGTGTCTCGGTCTCGACGATTGGGCGTACGCTGGAGACGATGCTGGGTCAGCGCCGCGTCGGCACCTTCATCGACCGGGGCGAGGAGTACGACATCATCGTCCAGGGGCTTGAGGCCAACCGCCGTCAGCCCAGCGATCTGACGAATATTCTGGTGCGCGGCGAACGCTCCGGCGCGTTGATCCCGCTGTCGAATCTGGTGACGACGAGCGAGAGCGCCACCGCCTCGGCGCTCAACCGCTTCAACCGTCTGCGCGCGATTACAATTTCGGCAAACGTGGCGCCGGGCACGACGCTCGGGCAGGCGCTCGATTTCCTCGAGCGCACTGCGCGCGAGGAACTGCCCGCAACGGCGCAGATCGACTACAAGGGACAGTCCCTGGAGTACAAGGAATCGAGTTCGACCTTGGCGTTCACCTTCGGCTTGGCGTTGCTGGTGGTGCTGCTGGTGCTGGCGGCGCAGTTCGAAAGCTTGGTTCACCCGTTCATCATCATCTTGACCGTGCCGCTGGCGGTGGCGGGCGCCTTGTTCGGCTTGTGGGCGACGGGGGCGACGCTGAACATCTATAGCCAAATCGGCATTGTGATGCTGGTGGGGCTGGCTGCGAAGAACGGCATTCTGATCGTTGAGTTCGCCAATCAGCTGCGCGATCAAGGGCGCGACATTCGAACGGCGCTGGTCGAGGCGTCGGTGACGCGCTTTCGGCCTATCTTGATGACGTCGCTGGCGACGGCGATGGGGGCGGTGCCGCTGATGTTTTATGGCGGCGCGGGGTCGAACAGCCGCTTTGCGATCGGAGTTGTGGTGTTTGCGGGCGTAATCTTTTCGACTGCTTTGACGCTGTTCGTCATCCCGGCGTTTTACCTATTGCTGGCACGCTTCACGAGATCGCCGGGCGCGATCGCGTCCGAGTTGATGGAGTTGGAGATCGCCCATCCCGATCGCGGCCGCGCCGAACTGCATGCGTCAGGGCGCACGATGCGCGAGCAATTCCTAAACCGGCGGTGAGGCGGCGACGCTGGCGGGTGGCTTATGCGTATATGTCAACGTGTCCGGGCCCACGACGCCGCCCGAAATTATCATCGCCATGGCTTGATCCGCGGTCATGTCGACGGCGATGACCTTGTCGCTCGGTACGATTTCGAGATAGCCAGAGGTCGGGTTCGGTGCGGTGGGCACGAAAACCGCCGTCAGTTCTTGGCCCGACGTCGTTTCCGTGAACGTGCGCATCGCAAAGCCGATCGCGCGCATGTCGGACGAAGGAAAGTCGATCAACACCACGCGTTGCGGACTCTCGGCTTTGGGTTGCAGCGCGTTGATGACTTGTTTTGTCGACGAATAAATCATGTGCACGAACGGCACCTTCGCCAAAAGACTCTCGAAGCTATTGAGCAGTTGTTGGCCGATAACGCGGGTGGCCAAAGAGCCGATGAGATACAGAACGCCTAAAGCGAACGCGGTGCCCACGATGTAGTGAAAGAACGGATTGCCGAACACGGCCGCAAGCGGCTCGGGCAAAATCGGACCAAGCTGCAGTGCGGTCCAACTTGCCCACGGGCTGCCGAAATACGACAGGGCATCAAAGATGATCTTGAGGACGAACCATACCGCCGTCAGCGGCAAGATGGTCAGGACTCCGGCGATCAGATTTTGTTGAATATTCAAGGCGGCACTCCCGCCGAATCATCGGCGTTGGCGCATTAGCGCGCGAGACGGCCTTCCGGCAAAGGCCGCAGACGTAGCGCAGTTGGCGCTTTCGCGCTTAGCAGGCCTCGGCCTTTCCCGCCATGCGGCGTGCTGCGCCTTCTTCGGCCATCATCGCGTAAAGGCCGAGAGAGACCCAAGAATAGGCTCGCCCGTTTTTGAAACCGAGTTTGGCCTTACCGATGGAGTTCCGGATGGAAGCATCCCATTCTCCGACCATGTCATGGGGACCAGGGCAGGCGAGGCGGTTGCCGATGGCTTCGCGCTTGCCTTCATGGACTTTGGCCATTGCTTTCGTTAGCGCGCCCGGATCCTCGCCCTTGTCAACAATACCCTGCTTGGCTTTTTCGACCGCCGCATGGCGAGCTAGGCCCAACGCCAGGTTTTCCATCTGCGCCGGCGATGCATTGAATTGGCACTGCTGTGCCGCTTCGGCTGCCGCGGCGGCGTCGGCGTTTGCGAAGAGAATCGTGAAACCGCCGTCTCTTACGTCGACCTTGAATTCATTGCGAAGGCGCGATTGCTCGGTCGCAGGCAACTTGTCCCATGCACAACCAACCGGGGAAGTGTCGGCGGCTGCGCTCGCAGCAATCGTGGAAAACAACACAAGTGTCGCAGAAAATGCCATAATGCGCCGCATAATTCCCCCCCATCGCGTTGCACGGTTTGCAAGTATGGTCGCAATCAAGGCACTTCAAGCGGAGTTGGGCAATTCACACGACTGTGATTCGGACTCCGGCAAGAGTTTGGCGGCCTCTTCCGTGGGGGGAAGTCGATCGTGTAGGTTTGCGCCGGCTCCTGCGGCCCTGGATGGTAGTTGTCATGACGTTGGGTGAGATAGCAAAAAAGGCGGCGGCCTCCTTGGCCTTGGTGGTGATGTGGTCGTTGGGGGCCGCGGCACAGCCTAGCGACCTGTGGACGGTTACGAACATTCCCGTCGATGCCTCAGGCGCCAGCCCTTCGGCCGCTAAGGACGCGGCGCTCGCGCAAGGGCGTCAGAAGGCGTGGGTCGAGGTTTTTCACCGGATAACGCCGTCGTCAGAATGGTCGCGCCAACCGGTCCTGACCAATGCCGAGCTTGAGCCGATGATCAAGAGCTTCGACATTTCGGGCGAAAAGCACTCGAGCACGCGATATCTGGCGACTGTTACATTCGTCTTCAATCCGTCGGGCGTTCGTTCGGCGATGCGGCGTTCGGGAACGCAGTTCAGCGAGTCGACGGCAAAGCCCGTGCTGGTGGTGGCCTTGAACGGCGCGGCATGGGCACCGGATTCGGCTTGGGGTAAGGCATGGGTCACGCAATCGCGGCGCGGGCGCTTGGTTCCGGTCGCGGTTCCGGTCGGCGACGTGCAGGAAATGAGCACGCTGGCCACGATTTCCTCGGCTGCGGATTGGGCGATCGTTCGGCCGCTCGCCGAACGCTATGGGGCGAGCTCGGTGATGGTCGCTTCCTCCGGCAAAGGCGGGAAAGGGCTTCAAGTCAGCTTAACGCTGATCAAGCCCGACGGCCGCTCGCAGCGCAACACCTCCTTCACGCCGCAGGGTGCCGAAGACGAGGCGGCACTGGCTAGCCGCGCGACGGGGTCGATCGCCGACAGCTTGCAAGAAGATTGGAAGCGCACGACCTCGGTCGACTACGGCCAGCAAAGTTCGCTGACCGTCAACGTTGCGTTCACGAATTTGAGCGATTGGGTTAGTGTCAAGCGCCATCTCGATGGAATCAAGTTGGTGCAGCGTTCTTACGTCGAAGAACTCAACATGGGCGGGGCCAGGCTGCGTGTGGACTATGTGGGCAAAGTCGACCAGCTGCAAACCGCGCTGTCGCAGACCAATCTCTTCCTGGCAGCCGATGCAACCGGAAACTGGACGCTGAGCCGCAATGCAACAGCCGCCGCAGGACCAGTGGTTCCTTAAGCCATCGCGCTATGGGTTGACGCTGGCCAACGGCGTCACCGCCGTTCGTCTGGTTTTGGTGCCGTTCATCGTCGTTGCCCTTTTGAAATTGGATTTTAGGCCGGCGTTCTGGATGACGCTGATCGCCAGCGCGACGGACGCGATCGACGGCTATATCGCGCGCGCTTTCGGCCACAAGTCGTTGGTCGGCGCCTATCTTGATCCGGTGGCCGACAAGGTACTTATCTTATCGCTCTTGGGCGTACTGACGTTCGAGGGGCACCTGCCCATTTGGTTCGTGGGTTTGGCGCTGGGGCGCGACGTCGCCATCGTTGTGACGGTGGCGGTGTTCACGCGGCTGAAAAAATCCGATTTGCGCATGCAACCGTTGTTCATCAGCAAGCTGACCACCGTGGCACAGATTGCGCTGGTGCTATCGACGCTGGGCGATCTTGCCTTCGCGGTCGACTTGGCGGACTTGCGCATGGGGTTGTTGTGGGGCGCTGCCGCGATGACGGTGGCATCTTGGGTCGCCTATTTCTTCGAAGGCCTGCGCGCCGTGCGGACGGCGGAAGCGAAGCCCAGTTGAGTTATGACGGGTAAAATTCCCATCTCCTCCCAACTCCCGCTTTCTTTCGAAGCCAAGCGCAGTTTTGCGCGCGAGGACTTCGTTCCGGGCGCGAGCAACGCCGCGGCGCTTGCGTTGATCGATGCGTGGCCGCAGTGGCCCGCGCGAGTTTGTGCGCTATGGGGGCCGCACGGATGCGGGAAAACGCATCTGGCGCATATTTGGATGGCTGCGAGCAATGCGGTGCTCATCGAAGCGCGCGCGCTCGATAGCGCTTTGGTGGCGGCGTTTTCTCACGGCGGTTCGTTTTTGATCGACGACGCCGACGGCGTTCGGGACGGCAAGGCATTTTTTCATCTGATCAATTTCGTACAGCAGAGCGACGGCTGGTTGCTGCTGACGGGCGTCGAGGCGCCGCCGCGTTGGGTAACGGAGGTGCCCGATCTTCATTCCCGGTTAACCGCGGTGGCGGGCGCGAGCCTGAACATGCCCGACGAGGCATTGCTTGCCAGAGTGTTACTCAAGCTGTTCGGCGACCGGCAGTTGAAGGTTCCCGAGGCCCTGATCGGCTTTCTTGTGCCGCGGCTTCAACGGTCGTTCACAGAGGCCGAGCGGATTGTCGCCCTGATCGACGATTTGGCGCTCCAGCAAAAGCGCAATATTTCGGTCGAAGTCGGCACACAGGCGCTTACCTTACTGGAGGCCGAACGGGCTTTAAGCTAAGGTTTTGTCTAGGATATTGCCGTAAAATCAATATCTTGCGGTCGAGATTTGAGTAACCGGACAGACGATGGAAACGACACCTTCAAAGCGCGAGCCGGCGTCCTCCGGTTCGCCCAGTTCGACGTCGCGCAAAGACACGCGCGCGCATAAGCCTGTCGATCCGCAACGTCCCGACCGGCTGATCAATCGCGAATTGTCGTGGTTGGCGTTCAACACGCGCGTGCTTGAGGAGGCGAAGAACGAACGGCATCCGTTGTTGGAGCGGCTTCGTTTCTTGTCGATTTCGTCGGCCAACCTCGACGAATTTTACATGGTGCGCGTCGCCGGCCTCAAAGGCATGGTCAATGCGAATATCAACACCTTGTCCGACGACGGACGGCGGCCGCAGCAGCAGCTCGACGCCGTCGATGCGATGGCGTCGGACTTGATGGCCGATCAGCAAAACGTTTGGCTGACACTCAGCGGCTTGATGCGCAAGGCCGGCATTGCCGTGATCGAGCCCAAGGAACTGGTCGAGAGCGACCGCCAGTGGCTTGAGGCGCGGTTTATGAGCGACATTTATCCCGTGCTGACCCCGCTGGCGATCGATCCGGCGCATCCGTTTCCGTTCATTCCAAATCTTGGTTTTGCCCTGGCGCTGCAACTCAACCGTCCGGATGGGCGGACGATGGATGCGTTGATTCCCATCCCAGGACGTATTGCGCGATTCATCCGATTGCCGACCCCGAACGCCAACGAGAACGGCCACGCACACGTGCGGTTCATTTCGCTTGAGAACGTCATCGGCGAGTTCTTGGACAAACTGTTCCCCGCGTTCGAAGTCGTCGGGCGCGGCTGCTTCCGGGTTCTGCGCGATAGCGACATCGAGATCGCCGAAGAGGCCGAAGACCTCGTGCGTTGGTTCGAAGGCGCACTGAAGCGGCGCCGTCGCGGCAGCGTGATCCGGCTCAAATTCGAAGCTTCGATGCCGCCGGACTTGCGCGCGTTCATTGCCGATCAGATGGATTTGAAAGGGCGCGATCCGGTCAATGTCGAAGGCATTCTGGGTTTGGCCGATACGAGCCAGCTGATCCTGCACGAGCGGCCGGACCTGACGTTCAAGCCCCATAACGCGCGGTTTCCCGAGCGCATCCGCAATTTTGGCGGCGATTGCTTCGCGGCGATCCGGGCGAAGGATCTCATCGTCCACCATCCGTTCGAGTCGTTCGACGTGGTGGTTCAGTTTCTGAGGCAGGCCGCCGCCGATCCCGATGTCGTGGCGATCAAGCAGACGCTTTATCGCACCGGCAACCACTCCCCGGTGGTCGCGGCTCTTATCGAGGCCGCTGAAGCGGGCAAGTCGGTGACGGCGCTCGTCGAACTCAAGGCGCGTTTCGACGAGGCGGCGAATATCAAATGGGCGCGCGACATGGAACGCGCAGGCGTGCAAGTGGTTTTCGGCTTTATGGAGATGAAGACGCACGCGAAGCTGTCTTTGGTCGTGCGCAGCGAAGGCGGTCTGTTGCGGACGTACACGCATTTCGGCACCGGAAATTATCACGCGGCGACCGCAAAGATATACACCGACCTTTCCCTGTTTACCGCCGACCCCGCGATGTGCCGCGATGCGAACCGGGTGTTCAACTTCATCACCGGCTATGCAGAACCGTCGCATTTGGAAAAACTCGTGGCGTCGCCGGTCGGTTTGCGCAAGACGCTGCTTGAACATATCGACGGCGAGATCGTGCATGCGAAGGCGGGGCGGGCCGGGCATATTTGGGCCAAGCTGAATGCGCTGGTCGATGCCGCTGTGATCGATGCGCTTTATCGGGCCAGTCAGGCCGGTGTGACGGTCGAGTTGGTGGTTCGCGGCATCTGCTGCTTGCGGCCGGGGGTGCCGGGGCTGTCGGAAAATATCCGGGTTAAGAGCATTGTCGGCCGGTTTTTGGAACATGCCCGTATCGTGTGTTTCGGCAACGGCAATGGGTTGCCCCACGCCGAGGCGAAAGTGTACATGTCCTCCGCCGATTGGATGCCGCGAAACCTCGACCGGCGGGTAGAGGTAATGGTGCCGATCGAGAACCCGACGGTTCACGAGCAGGTCATGGGACAGATCATGGGTGCAAATTTGCGCGATGTGGCGCAGAGCTGGCACTTGCAGGGCGACGGCAATTACGTTCGTGCGCCGGGCTACGATGCCAAGGACGCGTTCAGCGCGCACGAATATTTCATGACCAACCCCAGCCTGTCGGGCCGCAGCACGAAGCCCGTGAAGGGTGGCGGAAAGGCCGCCGCGCGCAACCGCGTCAAGGGTCAATAGTGGTTGCGGCGACCGGCGGGTCCGACTCCAACCGCCGCTGGGCGGCGCAATTGGGTGACCCGGTTGCGGTGGTCGACATCGGATCGAACTCGGTCCGCCTTGTCATTTATGACCGGCTAACGCGCAGTCCCGTCGCGCTGTTCAATGAAAAATCTCTGTGTGCGATCGGTCGCAATATGGTGACGACCGGCATGCTCGACGAAGCGGGCAGCGATGCGGCGGTCGCCGCACTCTCGCGTTATCGCGAGGTCACGTCTGCGGTCGGCGTTTCGCGCATCGAAGCGGTCGCGACGGCCGCGGTGCGCGACGCGCGCAACGGCAATGAGTTCGTGGCACGCGCGCGCGACGCCTTGGGCGTTTCGGTCCGCATACTGACGGGTGAAGACGAGGCGCGACTTGCCGGAGAAGGGGTGCTGGCCGCCATTCCGGAGGCCGACGGCATCGTGGGCGATTTGGGCGGCGGCAGTCTGGAACTGGTCGCGGTGTCCGGCGGCAAGCAGAGCGTCGGCCATACATTGCCGTTCGGACCATTGCGCTTGATGGATATGTGCGACGGCAAGATCGAGCGCGCGCGCGGGATTGTGGATGAAGGACTTGGGAACGTGCCAGGTCTCGACAGATTGAAGGGCAAGGCGCTTTACGCCGTCGGCGGTGTTTGGCGCAACATCGCACGTATTCAAATGGACGAGGGCGAGCATCCCATCCGGGTGCTGCATCACTATGAAATCGCGCGCGAACGGGCGCTGAGTTTCTCGCATTTTCTGTCGGGACTTGGACGCAAGTCGTTGGAGCAGATCGAATCCGTCACGCGGCGGCGCGCGGAGGCTATTCCTTACGGCGCCGTGGTGATGGAGCGGTTGGTCAAAACGGCCAAGCTCGATCGCGTGGTGATTTCGTCGTTCGGCTTGCGCGAAGGCGTATTGTTCTCGAAGTTGCCGGCCGAGGAGCGCGCGAAAGATCCGCTGCTTGCGGCATGCGAGGATCTGTCGGTGCGGTTCGGGCGTAACCCGGCGCTCGGACACGCATTGGAACGCTGGACGGCGCCGTTGTTTCCGGGCACGGACAAGGATTTCGATCGCTTGCGCCGAGCGGCGTGTTTTCTGGCCGACACGGGTTGGCGCGCGCATCCCGATCACCGGGCGGAATTGAGTTTCGCGCAGGTGTTGAACGAACCGTTGATCGGCGTGGATCATCGCGGCCGGGCTTTGTTGGCGCTGACGATGTTCCACCGCTACGACGGCGACGACGAACGCCAGATCAAGCGGGTGGAGCGTTTCGTGGGCGAAGACATCGCGCGGCAGGCGGCGACGCTGGGCCTGGCGTTGCGGGCGGCGCTGGTGTTCGCGGGACCGGCGGCGGCACTGTTGAGCGAAACCTCGGTCAAGCTGACGCCGAATTCTCTGATCGTCTCGATTCCCCGCGCGCGTCAGGCATTGATGGCCGAAGGAATTACCAAGCGGCTCGACGCGCTGGCGAGCGCGCTTGGGCGAACTGTGCGCGTGGAGTTGCGTTAGGCCTCAACCGCCACGACCACAGCCTTGCGATCGCGAATGCTCATCGCGATGCGGCCGTGCTTCAGTTCCAATGCAGCGTTTCCAAAGATGTCGCGGCGCCAGCCCGAGAGGGCGGGGACGTCGGCCTTGTCATCGGCGGCGATTTGGTCGAGGTCGGACGACGAGGCGATCAGCTTTTGCGCGACGCCGTGGGCTTCGCATTGGATTTTCAGCAGCACGCGCATCATGTCGCCCAACACCGGCGGGACCGCCGGTAGGGGGCCGCGTTCGGTGTCGGGGACGGCGGAGGCCGGTAGCGCGAGGCCCGCTTTCACCGCATCGACTAGGCTTTGCGCGGCGCGGGAACTCGCGAAGCCGCGCGGGATGCCGCGCAACGAATCCAGTTCGTCCGTGCTTTGCGGTGCTTGGGCGGCGATTTCGAATAGCGCTTCGTCCTTGATGACGCGCGAGCGCGGGACGTTGCGTTCCTGCGCCAAACGTTCGCGCCAGGCCGCAATTTCCATCAGTACGGCGGTGAAGCGCCGATTGCCGCCGCGCGTCTTCAGACGGCGCCAGGATTCCTCGGGCTTCAATTCGTAGGTTTCGGGCGAACGCAGGACTTCGAGTTCTTCCTCGAGCCAATGCGAACGCTCGCTCTTGTCGAGTTGCTTCTTGAGCTGCTCGTAGACCTTGCACAGATGGGTCACGTCCGACTGGGCGTAGATCAACTGCTTGTCGCTGAGCGGGCGCCTGGACCAATCGGTGAAGCGCGAGGATTTGTCGATCTGGGCGTGGGCGAGTTCGCGCACCAGCGTTTCGTAAGCCGCCGAGTCGCCGAAGCCGCAAACCATGGCGGCGACTTGAGTATCGAAGAGAGGATTCGGTATCACGCCCGCCTGATGGAAAAAAATCTCCACATCTTGGCGTGCGGCGTGGAAGACCTTGATGACATCGCGCTTTTCGAACAAGACGTAGAGCGGCTTCAAGTCGATCCCTTCGGCGAGGGGGTCGACGACGACGGCGAAGCCAGGGATCGCGGCTTGTAGAAGGCACAGTTTCGGCCAGTAGGTGGTATCGCGCATGAACTCGGTGTCGATGGCGACGTAGGGCGCTTCGCTAAAGCGCGCGACGGCTTCGACAAGATCGGAATTCGTAGTGACGACAGTGACCATTGAAGGGGTGCTATAGCCCAAGATTCGTACCCTTGACAGGTGGCGCGGGGCGACCCCACAAGGGGCGCCCTTTAAGCCTTTAGGCACACGAAGATCAAGGAATTCCGATGCATCGCTATCGCACGCATACCTGCGGCGAATTGCGCGCCTCTCATGTGGGTAGCCGCGCTCGTCTGTCCGGATGGGTCCATCGCCGGCGCGACCACGGCGGGTTAGTGTTCATCGATCTGCGCGACAATTACGGTTTGACCCAGTGCGTGATCGAACCCGAGAGCCCGGCGTTCAAGGCGGTCGACGGCTTGCGCTCCGAGTTTGTGGTCTCGTTCACCGGCAATGTCGTGGCGCGGCCGGGCGAAACGGTGAACAAGGATCTGCCGACCGGTGAGATCGAGATCCGCATCGACGAGGTCGAGGTGCAATCCGAGGCGGGCGAGTTGCCGCTGCCGGTGTTCGGCGATCAGGACTATCCGGAAGACATTCGGCTTCGCTATCGATTCTTGGACCTGCGGCGCGAACGGCTGCACAAGAACATCTTGCTGCGCTCGAACGTGATTACGAGTTTGCGCCGGCGCATGGTCGCGCAAGGCTTCACGGAGTTTCAGACGCCGATCTTGACCGCGTCCTCGCCCGAAGGTGCGCGCGACTTTTTGGTGCCGTCGCGCATTCATCCCGGCAAGTTCTACGCGCTGCCGCAGGCGCCGCAGCAGTTCAAACAGTTGATCATGGTCGCGGGCTTCGACCGGTACTTTCAGATCGCGCCCTGCTTCCGCGACGAAGACGCGCGCGCCGATCGTTCGCCGGGCGAGTTCTATCAGCTCGATTTGGAAATGAGTTTCGTCACGCAGGAAGATGTGTTCGCGGCGGTCGAGCCGGTGCTGCACGGCGTCTTCCAGGAATTCGCCAAGGGGCGCACGTCGAGTCCGTTGCCGTTCGCGCGAATTCCTTACGCGGAGTCGATGCTGAAATACGGTTCCGACAAACCCGATCTGCGCAACCCGATCGTGATTGCCGACGTGAGCGCGGAGTTCGCGGATGCGAGCGTCGAGTTCAAGGCGTTCAAGAGCGTCGTCGCGCAAGGCGGCGTGGTGCGCGCAATCCCGGCGCCGGGTGCCGGATCGCAGCCGCGTTCGTTCTTCGACAAGTTGAACGACTGGGCCCGCGCCGAGATGAAGGCGCCGGGCCTGGGTTACGTGGTGTTCGAGGATGACGGCGGCAAGCTCGTCGGCAAAGGGCCGATTGCGAAGTTCATTCCCGAGGCCATTCAACAGCGTATCGTCAAGGCGACAGGCGTGAAGGGCGGCGACGCGGTGTTCTTCTCGGCCGGCAAAGCGGACGCCGCGGCGAAGTTGGCGGGCGCCGCGCGCACGCGCATCGGCAACGAGCTGGGACTGAAGGCGACGCCCTATTACGACTTTCATTTCTGCTGGGTCGTCGACTTCCCGATGTACGAGTTCAACGAGGAAGAGAAGAAGATCGACTTCTCGCACAACCCGTTCTCGATGCCGAATTTCGCACACGACGCGTTCTTGAAATTGGACAAGGGCGACGACAAGACCATCCTGGGCATCACCGCGTTCCAGTACGACATCGTGTGCAACGGCATCGAATTGTCGTCGGGCGCGATCCGCAATCACAAGCCCGAGATCATGTTGAAGGCGTTCGAGATTGCGGGCTATCCGGCGCAGACGGTCGAAGAAAAGTTCGGCGGCATGCTGAACGCGTTCCGCTACGGTGCGCCGCCGCACGGCGGTACGGCGCCGGGCGTCGACCGCATCGTGATGCTGATCGCGGGCGAGGAGAACTTGCGCGAAGTGACGATGTTCCCGATGAACCAAAAGGCCGAGGACCTGATGATGGGCGCGCCATCCGAGCCGTTGCCGAAGCAGTTACGCGAGGCGCATATCCGCGTGGTGATGCCGGAAGCGGCGAAGGGGTAGTTACTCCGCCGCCGCGTGGCGCGTTATGCCGAGCCACGCATCGAGGTCGGCAAGGGCGCGATGCGACATCAGTTGCTTTTTAGCGCGTCCGCGGTCTTTGCCTTTGCGGCCTTCGGGCGGGGGCATCTCGGGGAGTAGGCCGTAGTTGATGTTCATCGGTTGGAAGGTCTTGGCGTCGGCGCCGCCGGTGATGTGGGCAAGGAGGGCGCCCAGGGCCGTCGTGCGTGGTGGCGGGGTTTGCGCTGTGCCTGTGCGTTCGGCGGCGGCGAAGCGGCCCGCCAAGAGTCCGATTGCGGCGCTTTCGACGTAGCCTTCGACGCCGGTCATTTGGCCGGCGAAGCGCAGGCGGAGTTGAAGCTTCAGGCGCAGCTCGCGGTCGAGCAATTTCGGCGAGTTGATGAAGGTGTTGCGGTGCAAGCCGCCGAGCCTTGCGAATTGCGCGTTTTCAAGGCCCGGAATGGTGCGGAAGACGCGTGTCTGTTCGGCGTGTTTCAGCTTCGTTTGGAAGCCGACCATGTTGTAGAGCGTGCCGAGGGCATTGTCTTGGCGCAGCTGTACCACTGCGAAGGCGCGGTGACCGGTGTTCGGGTTGGTGAGGCCCACCGGCTTCATCGGGCCGAAGCGCAATGTCTCGGCCCCGCGTTCGGCCATGACTTCGATCGGTAGGCAGGCTTCGAAATAGGGCGTGTCTTTTTCCCACTCCTTGAAGCTGGTTTTCTCGCCGGTCATCAGTGCTTCGATGAAGGCGCGGTATTGAACCTCGTCCATCGGGCAGTTGATGTAGTCGGCGCCGTCGCCTTTGTCGTAGCGCGATTGGAACCACGCCTTTGTCATGTCGATCGAGTCTTTGTGCACGATCGGCGCGATGGCGTCGAAGAAGGCGAGCGAGTCTTCGCCGGTCAGAGCCTGCACGGCGGTTGCGAGCGGCATGGAGGTCAAGGGGCCGGTCGCGATGATGACGCTGTCCCACTCGGCCGGCGGCAGGCCTGCGACCTCTTCGCGTGCGATGGTGATGAGCGGGTTGGCTTGCAACGCGGTTTGCACGGCCATCGAAAACGCCACGCGGTCGACGGCGAGCGCGCCGCCGGCCGGCACTTTGTGAGCGTCGCCGGCGCGCATGACGATCGAGTTGCAGCGGCGCATCTCCTCGTGCAGCAGACCGACGGCGTTGTTTTCCCAATCGTCGGAGCGAAACGAGTTAGAACAGACGAGTTCGGCGAGGCTTTCGCCGAGATGGGCTTCGGTCATTTTGACGGGCCGCATTTCGTGCAGCACGACGGGCACGCCCGCGCGCGCGATCTGCCAAGCTGCTTCCGAGCCGGCCAGGCCGCCGCCGACGACGTGGATGGGCTTCGTCATTTGCGCACGGAAGCGACGGAGGCGACGTTGGTGTTGTGGATGGCCGAGATCCGCCAGCTTCCGTCGGCTTTGGTGCAGGTTAATGTGGCGCGGGCTTGGCTGTCGTGCATTTCGGGCGACATTTGGCGCTGGCGAGCGGTGGAGGCGACGACATCGGGGGCCAAGTGGCTGGTCATATCTTGCAGCATCACGATCACCGCCACGTCGGGCTTGAGGAAGCGGACGAGTTCGATCGTATAGCGGACGCGGCTGTCCTTGTAGATGGTATCGAAGATGTGGCGATGGCCGAGTGCTGCGATTTCGCGGCCTTCGTAGCGCTCGCCGAGCAACCCGACGAACGCAACATCCTCGGCCATGGAGTTGGCGAAAGCGTTGCTGTCGCTGGCGTTCCAGGCGGTTTCGCAGCGGGCGACAAGTGCGCGCAGGGCGCGTTCGTCCTCGGGGTGGGTCGGTTTCGTCAAG
>JANOFM010000170.1:0-20482 GCA_031413635.1 Alphaproteobacteria bacterium
GACATCCAAAGCGCGACCTATGACGATCCGGACGCGGTCCCGGCGCAGGTTCACATTCAAGTTGCGGAGCGAATTCGCTGGATGGAGCGGGCGCATGAGCTTCCGCAGTTCGAGCGCTACCCGCCTCAGAGTTAGGGAGGAGGCAGCCGCGCGAACATTTCGGGTTTCACGGGCGTGCCGATTCGCATGAAGGTCAAGGTCAGCGAGAACCCGTTTGTGAAGAACAAGCAGCGCTCGTAACTGAGCTTGGCGAGCATTCATCCCGCTGCAACTGGTACTCTGACTTGCCGCGACCGTTGTCGTGCTGGTAGGCTTTTGCGCCTCGGCTCAAACAAACACAGCGGAGTTGCGATGTCCGTTAGATCTGCTTTGTCAGTTTCCGTTGTTTCAACGATCTTGCTCTGCTCGGCTGCAGTGGCGGACGTACCTCCGCCCAAGGACACCACGGCTCCGGAGGCGAGCGATACGTCGACGCCGCCTAATCTGAAGCCGCCGGTCATGGATGCGACGGATCCGGGCGCTGTCGCTGCGCCGACTCCGCAAGACTTGGCGGCGAACAGTTTGGTGCAGCGCGACGGCACGATCGTTCTGCCGGGCGGGCAGGCATCCGTCGTTGTGGCGGAGGGGTTTGCGTATCTGGATCCGGCCGATGCGGCGAAACTGTTGACTCAAGTTTGGGGCAATCCGCCCGGCGCCGGCGAAGGCGTGTTGGGCGCCATCGTTCCGAAAGGCGTGAGCGTCTTGGCGCCCGAGAGTTGGGCGGCGATCATCACATACGACAATGACGGACATGTCGCGGACGACGATGCAACGTCGATCAACTATGACGACCTGCTGAAAGAGATGCAGGAGGAAACCGCCGCGGGCAGCGAAGAGCGCGTGAAAGCGGGTTACGGCGCCATTTCGCTGGTTGGGTGGGCGCAAAAGCCGTCCTACGACGCGAGCGGACACAAATTGCACTGGGCCAAGCATCTCAGGTTCGGCACGGACGACGAGACTTTGAACTATGCGATCCGTGCGCTCGGGCGTACCGGCGTGCTGCAGGTCAACGTTATTGCCGGTATGAATCAGTTGGCCGATATCAACGCCAAGGTGCCGAAGCTGTTGTCGATGGTGTCCTTCAACGAGGGCCATCGCTACGCCGATTTCGATGCGTCGACGGATCCAACCGCCGCTTACGGTCTTGCGGCGTTGGTTGCGGGTGGCGTCGCGGCGAAGGCGGGATTGTTCAAGGGTCTGCTGGTGCTTCTTGCGGCGTCGTGGAAGTTCATCGCTATCGGCATTGCCGCGGTCGGCGCCGGACTGTGGCGGTTCTTCGGGCGCAAGTCCGGCGGCTCATCGACCTAAGCTCGCTCCGCTCAAATCCTCGTGTGGGCGACTGCTTGCGACAGCAGGTGCTTGAGGCCGCGTTTGTGGAACGGCAAGACAAACCATAGGTACGCCTTGCCGAAATTGTTGTGCACGAAGATGATCGTCGACACGGCGACTTTGTGCACGCCCGCTTCGTTCGACTTCATGACCGACACGCGAAAGTCCAAATGCTTGTCGTCGAGTCCTGCGATGATTTCGTTTTCGTCTTGATGATAGAGGGTGAAGCGAACGATTTTGTCGCCCGGCGCATAGCTGTCTTTGAGCTCCGGCTTCCACACATTTGCCGCTGGCTCCGCATGGAGTCCGCCAAGCGATACGATGTTGTTGCGAATTATGATCAGCGCCCGCGCCCACCACGGAAGATGTCCGAGAATTGCGACGTAGATTTCGTGCATCTTGAGGTCGGGGCGCGTGAGCGGGGCCTCGTAGGTGTCGTGGTAATAGGCTCTGTCCAGTTGCGGGCTCAAGCGGCTGTTGGGCGGAAAATTGTGCAGTCTATGCATCGCCTTGGACGCCGATGATTTCACCGTTGCGCGTTTCGCCGGGCATGCAGAGTTCGACGATCTGCGGTGCGATGTCTTCGGGCGCGCGCAGCGTCATCGCGTCTTCGCCGGGCATGGCCTTGGCGCGCATGGCGGTTCGTACCGGGCCCGGACTGAACAGGTTGACGCGCACCTTCGATGTTGCGCATTCGGCGGCGTAGGTTTTGATGAGGGCGTCGAGGGCGGCTTTGGTTGCGCTGTAGGTCGCCCAATAGGCGCGCGGTTTTTGCGCCGCGCCCGAGGTGATGAAGATTGCACGTCCCGCATCGGAGGCTTTGAGCAAGGGGTCCAGGAATTGGATCAGGCGCAGATTGGCGTTGAGGTTGACGTCGAGCGCCTCAAGCCAATGCTTCGGGTCGATGTTGTTGACCGGCGTGATCGTGCCCAGGACGCCGGCGTTGCCGATCAGGATGTCGAGCTTGCGCCAGCGTTGCGCGATGGCCTCGGCCAAGCGCGGGATCGCGGCGCCATCCCTGAGGTCGAGCGGCACCAGCGTGGCGTTGCCGCCCAAGCGTTTGATTTCGTCGTCGAGTTCTTCGAGCGCGCCGGTCGTGCGCGCGACAGCGATGACGTGCGCGCCCTCACGCGCAAGCGCGAGGGCTACAGCGCGCCCGATACCGCGCGACGCGCCGGTGACGAGGGCGACGCGGCCGGAGAGGCGTTGGGACACGCGCCGCTAAACCGCCAAGAGCGACAACTGGCCGTTGTCGGTTTCGCTGTCGCGGTCGGTGAGGCTGGTCGGGTATTCGCCGGTAAAGCAGGCGTCGCAGAATCTGGTCGTCGTGGCGTCGCGGCGGTTCTGGCGAAGCGCGCGGTAGAGGCCGTTGATCGAGATGTAGTGCAAAGAGTCCGCGCCGATGAAGCGGCACATTTCGGCCACCGTGTAGTTGGCGGCAAGCAGGTTCGATTTGTCGGGCGTATCGACGCCGTAGAAACAGCTGTCGGTCGTCGGCGGGCTGGCGATGCGCATATGCACTTCGGTGGCGCCGGCGTCGCGCACCATCTTGATGATCTTCTTCGATGTTGTGCCGCGCACGATGGAGTCGTCGACCAGTACGACGCGCTTGCCTTTGAGGCGGGCGCGGTTGGCGTTGTGTTTTAATTTCACGCCTAGATGGCGGATGTGATCGCTGGGCTCGATAAAAGTGCGGCCGACATAGTGATTGCGAATGATCCCGAGTTCGAAGGGTGTGTTGGCCGCTTCGCTGTAGCCCAGCGCGCCGGGCACGCCGCTGTCGGGGACGGGCACGATCATGTCGGCCTCGACCGGCGCCTCGCGCGCCAGTTCGGCGCCGATGGCCTTGCGCACTTCGTAGACTCCGAGGCCGTCGATCTGGCTGTCGGGTCTGGCGAAGTAAACATACTCGAAAATGCAGAAGCGCGGGCGCTGCGGCGGGAAGGGTTTGAAGGACTCGATGCCCTCGTCGGAAATCACCACGAGTTCGCCTGGCAAAACGTCGCGCACGAACTTGGCGTCGATGATGTCGAGGGCGCAGGTTTCGGACGCCAGCACATAGGCGCCGTCGACTTGGCCGATGACGAGCGGGCGCACGCCCAAGGGATCGCGCACGCCGATGAGTTTCTTGCGCGTGAGGGCGACGAGCGAATAGGCGCCTTCGACTTGCTTTAGGGCATCGATCAGGCGTTCGACGATGGGACCCGCGGTCGATGTCGCCACGAGGTGGACGATGCATTCGGTGTCGGAGGTCGAATAGAAGACCGAGCCTTGGCGCACGAGGCGCTTTCTCAGCGCGTGGGCGTTGGTGAGGTTGCCGTTGTGGGCAAGCGCGATGCCGCCCGACGCCACGTCGGCGAAGAAGGGTTGGATGTTGCGGTTGAGCGAGCCGCCGGTCGTCGAATAGCGCACGTGGCCGATGGCGTGCGGGCCTTTGAGTTTGTCGATCGGGCCGCCGGCGGAGAATTGATCGCCGACCAGGCCCTCGCGGCGTTCCATGTGAAAGCGTTCGCCGTCGTAGCTGGCGATCCCCGCCGCCTCTTGGCCGCGATGCTGGAGCGCATGCAGGCCTAAGGCCACGAAGGCCGACGCCTCGGGCTTGCCCCAGATGCCAAAGATTCCACACTCCTCGTGGAGTTTGTCGTCCGCGAAGGGGTTGGTCGATATGTCTGGGGTCATTACGGTTTCGCTGTGGAGCGGACGAGTTGATCCAACGCGCGGCGGTCGCCGTCGTCATAGGACTTTCCCTTTACCCCACTGCCTTCCTTTTTGTCATTGCCCGATTTTGGGTCCGCTTCGGGTTCCGGCTTTTTTTCCGCCGGTTTTACTTGGTCTTTTTTGGCGAGTTTTGTCGGGGTCGGCTCTTCGGCCGGTGCGTCTTCCTCGGCCGTGTCTGTGTCTTTGGCCTCTTTCGCTTTGCCGCCGCTGATGGAGCGGATCACGTCGGCGGTGCCCTTGATGACGGGTAGCAATCGCGCCTCGCGCACCCAATCGGGATGCGTTTTGGCCGGAGCGAGCGAGGCAAAGACAAGATAGCCGAGACCAACGACCAGCAGACCGCGCGCAAGTCCGAAGACGAAGCCCATCGAACGATCGAGGGGGCCCGCGTGCGATTCGCGCACGAGTTCGGACAAGCGGAAGCTGACGAAAGAGACCGGAATCAGCAGCATGAAGAAGATGCCGACGAGCGCCAAAATGTCCGCGAACATTTTCGGTTCGACGAGCGAACGGGCGAACGGCTTGGTGGCCGGCCAGAAGAACACGGCGGCAACGGCGGCCAATAGCCAGGCCGAGACCGTCAGCGTCTCTTTCAAGAAACCACGGTAAGCCGCAATCAGGCCGGAGACGAGCAAAATCCCCAACACACCGAAGTCGACGATCGTCAACTGGTTCTCCATGGCGAAAACACGTCTACCATAGGTGTCGAACACTTGGGTTAATGAAACGTTTTCAAAAGCGCAACGAGTGCGCCGACCGAGGGCACCGGCGTGAGTTCTAACCCCTTGGGTGCGGAAATTCCCGGCGGCACAAACGCACGCCTAAAGCCTAGCTTTTGCGCTTCTTTCAGGCGCGCGTCGGACTGACCCACAGGCCTGATCGTGCCCGACAAACTGACCTCGCCAAAAAAAACGCACTCGTGCGGCACGACCACGCCCAAATGCGACGAGACGAGGGCGCCGGCGGCGGCTAAATCGGCGGCGGGCTCCGCGATGCGCAAACCGCCAGCGACGTTGAGGTAGACGTCCTGGGCCGAAATGCCAATCCCCGCGCGCGCGTCGAGCACGGCCAGCACCATGGCAAGGCGCGCGGAATCCCAGCCGACGACGGCGCGGCGAGGGGCGCCGTAGCTCGCCTGGGCGACCAAAGCTTGGATTTCCACGAGCAGGGGCCTGGTGCCCTCGACACCCGCGAAAACGGCAGCGCCCGAGGCGCGGGCTTCCTTGGGGCCAAGGAACAGGGCGGAGGGGTTAGACACTTCCGTCAGGCCCTGTTCCTGCATTTCGAAAACGCCGATTTCGTCGGTCGGTCCGAAGCGATTCTTCACCGCGCGCAGGATGCGGAACTGATGGCCGCGCTCGCCTTCGAAATAGAGTACGGCGTCGACCATGTGCTCGACGACGCGGGGGCCCGCGATCTGGCCGTCCTTCGTCACGTGGCCGATGAGGATGAGCGCGGTGCCGCGACGCTTGGCGTAGCGGATGAGTTCCTGGGCGCAGGCGCGCACTTGGCTGACGGTGCCGGGGGCGGATTCGATGGCGTCCGACCACACGGTTTGGATCGAATCGATGACGAGGGCCGCGGGTGGGCTTTCGCTGTCGAGCGTGGTCAGGATGTCGCGCAAGCTGGTTTCGGCGGCGAGTTGGACTTTCGAGTTTTCCAGGCCAAGCCGTTTGGCGCGCAGGCGCGTTTGGTCGACGCCTTCTTCGCCGGAGATGTAGACGGTGGTTTTGCCGGATTTCGCCAGCGCGGTCAGCGCCTGGAGCAACAGCGTCGACTTGCCGATCCCCGGGTCGCCGCCGACGAGGAGCGCGGAACCCGGTACAAGCCCGCCGCCGCAAACGCGGTCGAACTCGCCTATTCCCGTGAGAAGGCGTGGTGGCGGTGGCGACGAGCCGGTGACGGACTCAAGCGCGATGATGCGCCCGCCGCGGGCGGAGGTTTTTGTGCCGGGAATTGCCGCTGCATCGGATTCCTCCGTCAACGAATTCCACGAACCGCAACTCTCGCAACGTCCGCTCCATTTCGGATAGGCGGCGGCGCAGGACTGACAGACGTAGCGGGGGGCGGATTTGGCCATGGGGGGGCTTATCAATTTCACCCTCTGCTTGTCATGGTCCGCGCACGCGGACCACCCGCGATTTTGGGCCTGGAGCGGGGGAAGGCGTAGGTGGTCCGCCTGCGCGGACCATGACAGTTGGGGGTAATTTGAGGCGCGGGAGGTGGTGCGCGTTCAGCGCGCGAATCTCGCCGCCCACATGCCGACGAACATGGCCGGCACGAAAGCGAGGGTGCCTTCGGCGAGAAGGGGGAGCGCCGTCAGCGCGGGGCCGGGGCAGAAGCCCGAGAGGCCCCAGCCTAGGCCGAAGATGGCCGCGCCGGCGAGGAGTGGGGCGTCGATGTCTTTTGCGGTGGGCCAGAAAAATTTCTCGGCGAAGAGCGGGCGCGGTTGGGCGCCGACAGCGCGATAGCCGACAAAGGTCACGCTCACGGCTGCGGCCATGACGAAGGCAAGGCTTGGGTCCCAGGTGCCCGCGAGGTCGAGGAAATTTTGGATCTTCGCGGGGTCCGCCATGCCGGAGACGATGAGGCCGAGACCGAAGTGCAATCCGGCGGCGAGGCTTGCCGCCGTGCGCAGATGTTTCGATGTGTTCGCGTTCATAGCACGTGCCTGTTGATGAAGACGGTGAGGATCGCCACACTCATGAAAGTGGTCGTGGCTACCATCGAGCGCGGGCTTAGGCGCGCGATGCCGCAGACGCCGTGGCCGGAGGTGCAGCCGCCGCCATAGACGGCGCCGAAGCCGACGAGCAAGCCCGTAAGCATCATCAGGGGCAGGTTGGCGGAAATGGTTTGGACGATCGAGCCACCTGCTGCGAGATAGACGAGCGGCGCGAGTAACAGTCCTACGACGAATGCCAAACGCGCGGGCGTTTCGGAATCCTCGTAGGGCGGCAGGATGCGCACGGCGATGCCGGTGACGCCGGCGATACGTCCGTTCGCGGCCATCAGCAAAACGGCGGCAAGGCCGATCATGAGGCCGCCGAGGGCGGAGGCGAGGGGTGTGAATTCGGTCATGGGCAGGATCCTAAAGAAAACTACCTTCAACGGTTAGGTGCTGACGTATTAGAATGCCTTGTCGCGCTGACAAAGGGGAGAAGCGATGTCGAGACTGTTTGCGATCATCCTCGCCCTAGCGCTGTCGCTTCCCGCGAGCGCAGGCGCGCCGCTGCCGCATTGGACGGCACCGGGTTGGTATCACATGAAGGAAGGTCTTTCTCCGGGGGAGTATTGGATTTATGCCGGTCCCTTCCCGACCGAGCGGGTTTGCAAGGCGACACTGCCGGCCAATCGACCTGAGCGAGCCGAGCGCTTCCGCTGCGAATACTTCGCGACGCGGCCGATGTGGGATCTTTAGCGCGCCACTTCCATCTTGATCGGGCCTTCGGCGCGGCCGTGGATGACAGGTCGTCCACGTGGCGCGACTTCACCCCAATATGCCTGGCCTTCGGTCTGGGCAATAAAAAGCACGGCAATACTCGGGGAGGAGCTGCCGTGCTATCGAGCCTCGGTTTTGCGAAGGCTCACGATGCGGCCTATGGGGGGCCGCGATCGCATCTGCGATTTCAAGTGTTCTCCGCGCGGTTTCCGAACATCAGCAGGGCAAGACCTGCGATCAGTGCGCCGATGGCGGCGACTTGGGGAATGTTGACGCGCTTTTCTTTGTCGGCGTCGATCTGGATCGGCCCGACATCGACGACAGTTTCTGTCTTTGTGTACGTAAAATACGGCACGGCAAGGCCGGCGATACCGCCGCCGATCAGCAATACCGCTAGTAGGAATGTTCCGCGCATGGCGTCTGCCTTTTTCGTTCGCTCGGCATCGGATCATGCCAAGGCCAACCATGGAAACGCGGGAACGGGCCGTAGGTTCCATGATAAACAACGCGAGTGGCGGAACCCGATCGGCCCGGCTGCGTTTGATCCTGGCACCGAAGGAGCGCGCGCCGTGACCGAGCCCGACACTTTCACGTCCGATTTGCTGCCGTTTGACATCAATCTGTGCGCGAATCCGGGCGCGGCCGGGCGTGCAGCAACGGGCGCAACATCGCCCATGCTCGACCCCGTTTTGCTGTCGACTGCAAGCCTTGCTTATCTCGATGCGCTCGACGCGTTGCGGGCGCGCTCGTGCTCCGGTTTGCGGCTGGGCGAGCGCCACATGCTGGCGACGAAGATTCTGGGTTTTGCGACTTTCGGCGAGCGCGACCGGTCGGCGCTCACGTCGCGCGCACTGGCGCATTTTCCGTGAGGCGACTTAGCGCGCCACTTCCATCTTGATCGGGCCTTCGGCTCTGCCGTGGATGAATTGGTCGACGTAGGGGTTGCCCGATTTGTCGATGTCTTCCTTGCGGCCGACCCAGATGATCTTGCCTTTGTAGATCATCGCGATGCGGTCGGCGATCTTGCGGGCCGAAGCCATGTCGTGGGTGATCGAAAGTGTTGTGACGCCCATCTCCTTCACCGTCGCTACGATCAAATCGTTGATGACGTCGGCCATGATCGGGTCGAGGCCGGTCGTGGGTTCGTCGAAGAAGATGATCTCGGGACCGGCTGCGATCGCGCGGGCGAGGCCCACGCGTTTTTGCATGCCGCCCGAAAGTTCGGCGGGCGACAGTTCGGCGACTTCGGGCCCTAAGCCCACTCTCGCGAGTTTTTGCAGTGCAATCTCTTTTGCCTCGGCGCGGCCCAAACCCTGTCCCTGGATTAGGGCGAAGGCGACGTTCTCCCACACCTTCAAGCTGTCGAAGAGGGCGGCGGCCTGGAACAGCATGCCGAATTTGCGGTTGACCTTTTCGCGCGCGCGGCCTGTCAGGCGCGTGACTTCCTGGCCGTCGACCTTGATCGAACCCTTGTCGGGCGCGATCAGGCCCAAGATGCATTTTAGCGTCACCGACTTTCCCGAGCCCGAGCCGCCGATAATGACCATGGACTCGCCCGCCTGCACGGTGAGGTCGACGCCGTCGAGTACAACCTTGGGGCCGAAGCGTTTGGTCACGCCTTTGAGTTCGATCTTCGGGCTCATCTAACGGCCGCCTCCGAAGAAGATCGAGGTCATGACATAGTTCGCGGCGAGGATCAGGATCGCGGCCGAGACGACCGCGTTCGTCGTGGCCGCGCCCACGCCTTGCGCGCCGCCCTTCGAATTGTAGCCGTGGAAGCAACCCATGAGCGCGATGATGAAGCCGAAGACCGCCGCCTTCCAAAGCCCCGAGGTCACGTCGCCGGTCTTCAGAAAGTCGGCGGTGTTCTTCAGGTAACCGGCGGAATTGTAGTCCAGCGAATAGACGCCGACGATCCAGCCACCCATCACGCCGATGATGTCGCCGACGCCGACGAGCAGCGGCATGGTCACGACCGCGGCGATGATGCGCGGGGCGACGAGGTATTTGAACGGATTGGTCGACAGCGTGCGCAGCGCGTCGATCTGCTCCGTCACGCGCATGGTGCCGAGTTCGGCCGCGATTGCGGCGGAGACACGGCCCGCCACCATCAAGCCCGCCATCACGGGCCCGAGTTCGCGGGTGATGCCGAGCACTACGATCTGCGGTACCAATGTCTCGGCCCCGAAATCGCTGCCGACGGCGATTTGCAGCGCGAGGGCGCCGCCGGTGAAGAACGCGGTCAGGCCCACGACCGGCAGCGAGAAATAGCCGATGCGCATCATCTGCTGCAGCGTGAGGCGCGCGTAGATCGGCGGCATGAAGCAGGCGGGCACCGCTTGCGCAGCAAAATCGGCGATGCGGCCGATTTCGCTCAAGAACGCGATGACGAAGCGGCCGACGAGGGCGAAGGGATTCATCTAATGTGTCCCCGTGTAGCGACGCTCGATCCGGGGCCCGAGGCGCGTGTAGATTTCATAGGGCAGGGTGCCCGCTTCGCGCGCCAAATCGTCGATGGTTTGGTTCGGACCGATGAATTCGACCGGCGCGCCTGCATACATTGCGCGCTCAGGCGCGGCCGTGACGTCGAGGGTCACCAGGTCCATCGATACGCGCCCGACTATGGGACATTTGATGCCGGCGATCACTCCGTGCCCCCTGTTCGACAGCGACCGCATAAGGCCGTCGGCGTAGCCCAAAGCCGCGATGCCCAGACGACGCGGTCCCCTTGCGGCATAGGTGGCTCCGTAACCGACGCTATCCCCCCTGTCAATCGAACGTACCTGCAGCAAGGGTGCCGTCAAGATTACCGTCGGGCGCATAGGATTTTGCGGCCCAATTCCCGGGTTTCCGCCGAAGAGCGCGATGCCCGGGCGCACCAAGTCAAACGCGTAGCGGGGGTTCAAGAAACAACCGCCGGAGGCAGCGAGGCTGAGAGGCACGTTCGGGAATCGGTTGGCGAGGGCTTTGAAGCGGGCGAGCTGGGCCTCGTTCTGTTCGTGCTCGGGGTCGTCGGAGGAGGCGAGGTGGCTCATCACCAGCGCGGGCGCCGGGGTGTGGGCGTCGAGGTCGCTCTCGGAAAGACCGAGGCGCGCCATGCCGGTGTCGACGTGGAGTGCGCAGGCGGTGCGAAGACCGCTCTGTCGCCAATCGGAGATCTGCGCGGCGCTCGAGAGCACGGGTGAAAGTCTGTGCTCGGCGAAGTGCGGTTTGTGCGGCGGCACGAAGCCGTTGAGCACGAAGATCGCCGCCGAGGGAATCACGGTGCGAAGTTCCATGCCTTCTTCGACGTGCGCGACGAAGAAGGTTTTGCAGCCGGCGGCGCTCAACGCCTGCGCGATAGGACGTGCGCCGAGGCCGTATCCGTCGGCCTTCACCACCGCCGAAACCTCGGCCGGCGCGGTGCGCGCAACGATGAGGCGATAGTTCGCGACAATGGCCGCGAGGTCGATGGTCAGCTGGGCGCGCGTGGGGGAGGTCATCGTGATCGCGGGTAGCATAGAATGGCGTGGTAAACCAACACCTACTCTTTCATACCGGAAGTGACGATCTCAGCGCGCGTCACTCCTGGGTCCCGGCTGGCGCTTCGCTTGGCCAGGATGACAGCGCAAGGTTGTTTTACCTTGTCTGCGCCGGCAGGTGGTCTTCTTTCGCCAGGTCCGTGAATCGCGTGTACTGCTTCTCGAATGCGACTTCGATTTTCGCGGTCGGTCCGTGGCGGTTTTTTTCGACCAGGATGTCGGCGAGGTGGCTGATGCGTTGCATTTTGGCCAAGTGCTCGGCGTATTCCGGGCTGGTGTCGGAGGGCGCCTTGGTTTCGAGGTAATAGGCTTCGCGGTAGACGAACATGACTTGGTCGGCGTCCTGTTCGATCGAGCCGGATTCGCGCAGGTCGGCCAGCACCGGGCGTTTGTCGTCGCGGTTGTCGACGCCGCGCGAGAGCTGCGACAGAGCGATGATCGGCACCGCCAGTTCCTTGGCGAGCGTCTTTAGGCCTTTGGTGATTTCGGTGACTTCTTGGACGCGGTTCTCGTTGCGCTTGGATCCCGAGCCCGCGAGCAATTGCAGATAGTCGACGACGATCAATCCCAAATCGCCCGAACGTTTGAGGCGGCGGGCGCGACCAGCCACTTGCGCGATCGCCAGACCGCCGGTGTCGTCGATGAAGAGCGGCATGCGTTCCAGTTCGACCGAGACTTGGATAAGCGCGTTCATATCGCGCTCGTCGATCTTGCCGCGGCGGATGCGGCTGCCCGAGACTTGCGCTTGTTCGGCGAGAATACGGGTCGCTAATTGTTCGGCCGACATTTCGAGCGAGAAGAAGGCGACGCGTCCACCGGACTTGCCGTCGGTGCGCACCCATTCGCGCGCGACGTGGAAGGCGATGTTTGTGGCGAGCGCGGTCTTGCCCATGCCCGGACGGCCGGCAATGACGATGAGGTCGGAGGGTTGAAAGCCTCCGAGCAGATTGTCGAGATCGGTCAAGCCCGTGGCGAGGCCCGTGATGTGGCTGGGCGATTTGTGCGCGCGTTCGGCGACTTCGACTGCGCCGGTGAGCGCTTGGCGGAACGATTTGAAGCCGCCGCCGAAGCGGCCTTTTTCCGAAATCGCGTAGAGTTGCTTTTCCGCTTCTTCGATTTGCTCGCTGGGCGACAGATCGACGGGCGGGTCGTAGGCGACGTTGACGATGTCTTCGCCGACGCGGATCAGTTCGCGCCGCTGGGCCAGGTCGAAGATCATGCGACCGTAGTCCGACGCGTTGATCACCGAGGGCGAGAAGCGTGCGAGTTCGGAGAGATAATCCGCGCCGCCGACATCCTTCATCGCGGCGTCGAGCGCGAAATAGGGACGCAGCGTCACGGGCGAAGCGAGTTGGCCCTTGCGAATGACGCGGCCCAACGCCTCGAAGACGCGCTGATGCATCGGTTCGTGAAAATGCTCGGGCTCGAGGAAGCCCGAGACGCGCTCGAACGCATCGTTGTTGACCAGAATTGCGCCCAGCAACGCCTGCTCCGCTTCGACGTCGAAGGGGATGTTGCGATAGTCGGAGGCTTGTTCTTGTTTGGCGGCGATCGCGAGGCTCATGGCTGACTAAGAAGCGCGTTTGATGTGACATGCGCAATCGACCGCTGTGCGTTATGCACAACCAAAAATGCGGACGACATTGCGCGTCCGCGCTGTTTGGTCATGTCAAGGGCGGCGCGGTGATTCGCACAAGCAATTTTAGCTGAGTTTCGGCGAGAGCGATGCGGAATAAATCCCAACTTCAGAGATAACAGCGATAGGGGGCGCAAAAATAAAACGGCCGCGAGATTTCTCCCGCGGCCGTGGCATGCTTGCGCGTTTCCGAATTTGCTATTTTTCTTTCTTCTTCTTTTTCGTATCGGCTTTGTCTTCGACCGGTTCTTCGCTTTCGGCCTTGGGTGCCTTTTCCTTCTTTCTCTTCGGTTCGGCTTTCGGCGCCGCTTCGACCGGTTCGTCGTCGTTCATCGCGGCTTTGGCGGCGGCTTCCGCACTTTCGAACAAGGCGTCGGCTTCCAAACGCGCTTCTTGAGCGGCCGTCAGCGCGATGTTTTCGCCCTTGGCTTGACGTTCGGCTTCTTCGGCCGTGCGCGCGACATTGATCGTGATGCCGACGCGCACTTCCGGGTGAAGCACGACTTTCGCCGGATGCTGGCCCAGCGTTTTGATCGCCTTGTCGAGGACGACTTGGCTGCGGTCGAGCGACATGCCGCCGGCCGACACCGCATCGGCGATGTCGCGCGTGGAGACCGAGCCGTAGAGCATTCCCGATTCACCGGCTTGACGCAGGATGACGAAGGTTTGCTTGTCGAGCTTGGTGGCGACGCCCTCGGCTTCTTTCTTGGCCGTCAGGTTGCGGGCTTCGAGTTGGGCCTTTTGTTCTTCGAATTGCGCGATGTTGGCCTTGGTCGCGCGCAACGCCTTTTTGCGCGGCAGCAGGAAGTTGCGGGCGAACCCGTCCTTCACCTTTACGACGGCGCCCATCTGGCCGAGCTTTTCGACGCGTTCGAGCAGGATGACTTGCATGATCGGTTCTCCCGCTTACGAAACGACGTAGGGCAGCAGCGCCAAAAAGCGGGCGCGCTTGATCGCTGCTGCGAGTTCGCGTTGCTTCTTTGCCGAAACTGCCGTGATGCGCGATGGCACGATCTTGCCGCGTTCGGAAATGAAGCGCGACAAAAGCTTGCCGTCCTTGTAGTCGATCTTAGGCGCGCCGGTGCCCGAGAACGGGCACGTCTTGCGCCGACGGAAGAACGGACGGCGTCCGCCGGCGCCGCCGCCGCCACCTGCGCCGCCGCCGCCAAATCCACCGCCGCCGCCGCCGAAGCCGCCGCGATCTCCGCCGCCGCCATAGCCGCCACCGCCACCGCCACCGAATCCGCCGCCGCCGGCGCGGTCACCGCCGCCGCCGTAAGGGGGGCGATCACCGCCGCGTGCTGGTCCACTCATAGTTCAACTCCTGCGTCTTTATCTGCTCTTTCGGGTCTGTCCCCGCGGTCCGGTCTATCGCCGCGATCGGGGCGACCTTCGAAGCTGCGTTCCGGACGACCTTCAAAGCCTTCGCCATCGCTGCGGTCGCCCCATTTGGCGTCGCGCCGTTCGCGCGCTTGCTTGGCCAGCATGCCGGCGGATGGGCCTTCTTCCAGCTCTTCGACCTTGATCGTCAATTGGCGGATGACGTCTTCGTTCAGCTTGAGCTGACGTTCCATCTCGGCCACCGGTGCCCAAGGCCCGTCGATGTTGAAGAGTACGTAGTGGCCCTTGCGGTTTTTCTTGATTTTGTAGGTGAGCGAGCGCAGTCCCCAATGTTCGACCTTGGTGACTTTGCCGCCGCCGGTTTCGATGATGGCTTTCATTTGGTCGGCCAATTGCTCGACCTGAGTCGTCGCCGCATCTTGGCGTGCGATAAATACATGCTCGTATAACGGCAAGGGAGCCTCCGTATGGCCACGGCGTCACGTGCACGGCCCCCATGGCAGCGCATCGAACGATGGACCGGCGAGGATGTCGGACGAACCCGTCCCAAGGAGCCCGGTGTGGGTTCCACCCTCGCGGCCGCAGCCGGTTTCTTCAAGAAGGCGCGGACTATACGGATTTGGGCCCCTGCGGCAAGAGGGCAACGGGTGCGCCATTTCCGCCGGATTTGGGCGCGATGGCACCTCGTGGCCGCCACTATCGGCGGGTTAGGCTTCAACTGCAAATGCGCACCGAGGGAGATTTGGGCTCATGGGTCGGTCATATGCCGTTGGCCTTTCCTTCTGTTTGGCCGCCACGTTGGCCGCTTGCGATCAGGGGCCGAAGGCGCCCGCCTCCACCGCCGCGGGTCCGAATTGCGCCGCCGGGATCGAGCGCGCGGTTTCGTTCACGTCGGCGCAAGCCAAGGACCGGTTGATCGTGGAGGCTTTGGGCCCCGACTGCACCAATCCGGCAATGGCGACGCGGCTCTACGATCCGGCCGGGCGTTTGGTGTTTTCCAATATGACGAGCGGCAAGTGGTTGATGAGCGGCGAGCTGTTTCCGCAAGCGAGCGGCACGGCGCAAGGTGTCGCCGAAAATCTGATCGACATTGGTCCGCCCGGTGCGATGCAGCTGCCGGAATGGCGCGACGGCGCAGCCGAGCCTCCCGCACCTGAGTATGGGGCGTTCAAGATTCTCGTGCCGCAGCCGGCCTATGAACGCCTGCGCCGCTTGGGGATGCCGACGATGATCCTGCGTGGCGGCGCGGAGAGCGGGACGGTCCACATCTACGACCGCGAGAACGGCACGGCGGTGGCGATCGCGCAGTACGCGGTTTAGCCAAGCGTTCGCCCAAGTTCGATCAGCGGCGCGCTTTGTTCGGGCGGGATCGTGGCGTCGGCCATGGGTCCGACGTTGATCAGCAGGTTGCCGCCTTTGCTTGTGACGTCGCGGTGCATGGCGACGAGTTCGGCGCCGCTCATGTAATCCGACAGCAGTTCTTCGCGGTTGTAGCCGAAGGCGAGGCCCAAGCCGCGGCAGGATTCCCACTTCTTGTTCTTTGGGATTGCACCCAAGCCATATTCGACGGTGCGGAAATCGCAATGCGGCGGGGCGGGGCTTTCCTGCGGGCCGCTCGATGCGGCGATGCGGGCCTTCATCATCTCGTTGAACGATTTGCGCGCGGCGGGCTCGCGTAGGCTTGTGAAGAAGGCGTCGTCCGCAAACCAGCGATCGTTGAGTGCGCCGTCGGGGACGGCGGCGTAGTAGTCGGTGAAGAGTTGCGGCACGTCGGCCTTCGACGGCCAGGCGATGTCGTTCCACAGGACGCTGGGCTTGTAGCGGGCGATCAACTCGCGCAGCTGTGCCGCGGCATAGTCCGTGTACTGACGTTCCGTGGGCACGCAGGCGAACATGTCGCCGAGATTGGCGATGGGCTCGGGCCGCGCCGTCCAATCGAGGCCGCCGGAATAATAAAGGCCAAAGCGCATGCCGCGGGCACGCACGGCGGCGGCAAGCTCGCCGACGAAATCGCGCTTGGTGTTCCAGCCGGGGCGCCAAGGGTTCTCAACTTGCGTCGGCCACAAGCAATATCCGTCGTGGTGTTTCGTTACGAAGACGACGTAGCGCGCGCCGGCCTGATTGAAGAGGTCGGCCCAGACGCCGGCATCGAAGTTGCGCGCCGCTTCGTCGAAAGCGGGACGGAAGTCGGCGTAGGGGCGGTCGCCGTAGTTCGCCTTGTGGTGGAGCGCGGTGGCGCTGCCGGGCAGGCGCGCCGCGTTTTCGTACCACTCGGCATAGGGAAGATATTTGTTCGCGTCGTCGTAGTTTTCGCGCATCAATTCGTGGATCGCACGCCCGCGCGGCGCGAAGGCAGGCACCGCGTACATGCCCCAATGGATGAAGATGCCGAAGCCCGCATCGGCGAACCAGGCGGGGCAGGGGCGGGTGGCGAAGGCGTCGAAACTGTCGACTGGCATCAATACCCCATCGCCGCGCCGTCCTTGCGCATTTCGCTCGCGCCCCAGTACACGCCCGTTTCGGGATCGCGCATGATCGCTTGGTAGCCGCCGTAACCGCCGTCGCCTTTGGTGATTTTGTGGCCGCGGCGGGTCAGTTCGGCGCGGACCCCGGCTGCGATGCCGGTTTCCAGTTCGAGATCGCCCGCGCCGCCCGCGTCCTTGCGCGTCCAATCTTCCGAGCCGCCGTGGTGAAAGCGGGCGGCGTCGCCGGCCTCTTGGATGTTCAAGCCGAAGTCGATCATGTTGACGACGATTTGGACGTGGCCTTGCGGCTGCATGTCGCCGCCCATGAGGCCGAAGGACATGAACGGTTTGCCGTCCTTCATCACGAAGGCGGGGATGATCGTCTGATAGGGGCGCTTGCCCGGCGCGTAGACGTTGGCGTGGGCGGGGTCGAGGGCGAAGAGTTCGCCGCGATCCTGAAACATAAAGCCCAAACCGTCGGCGACCAGGCCCGAGCCCATGCCGCGATAGTTCGATTGAATCAGGGACACCATCATGCCGTCCTTATCGGCGGTTGTGAGATAGGTCGTGTCGCCTTGGCGCAGTTTGACGTCGCCGGGCGCGATGTTCGGGTTCACGCGGGTCATGTCGATCAGCGCGCGGCGCTTGGCGGCGTAGTCGCCGGAGATCAATTGCGCGATGGGGGCGTTGTAGGTTGCCGGGTCGGCGTAGAATTTCGCCAGGTCTTCGAAGGCGACGCGCTTGGCCTCGACCATAAGGTGAAGCGCGTCGGCGGAACCGCGGCCCATTTTCTTGAGGTCGTAGGCTTCGAGCATCTTGAGCATCTGAAGTGCGGCGACGCCCTGGGTGTTCGGCGGCAGTTCGAAGATGTCGTAGCCGCGATAGTTCACGCCTACTGGCTCGACCCAGTCGCCCTTGTGCGCGGCGAGATCCTCGTAACGCAGATCGCCGCCGATGCGTTTGAAATAGGCGTCGATGGTTTTGGCGATGGCGCCTTTATAATAGGCGTCGCGGCCGCCCTCGGCGAGCAAGTCGTAGGTGCGGGCGAGGTCGGGGTTCTTGAAGATTTGGCCGTGGGCGGGCGGCTTGCCGTCGATCAGATAGGTCGCTTTGGCGTTGGCGATTTCTTCGATGTCCTTGGCCTGGCGCTCGAAGCCTCTGAAGTTGCGGCCCCAGTAGAATGCGATGAGTTGGGACACGGGAAAGCCCTCGCGGGCGTAGTTCGTTGCGGGTGCCAGCACTTGATCCATCGGCAATTTGCCGAAGCGTTGGTGCAGGGCGAACCAGCCGTCGACGGCGCCGGGCACGGTAACGGTCAGGGAGCCGTGCGAGGGCAGCGTCTTGCGGTCGCCGAGTTTCTTCTTCAGATCGGCAAGCGTGCGGCTCATCGGCGAACGGCCGGAGCCGTTGTAGCCGTAGAGTTTCTTCGTCTTGGGATCCCAGACGATGGCGAACAGGTCGCCGCCGATGCCGCAGCCGACGGGTTCCATCAGGCCGAGCGCGGCGTTGGCTGCGATTGCCGCGTCGATGGCGCTGCCGCCCCTCTTTAAAATGTCGACGGCGATTTGGGTCGCGAGCGGCTGGGCGGTCGCCGCCATGCCGTGTTGGGCGACGACGGGGGCGCGGGTGGCGAACGGGGCCCCGGTGTAGCGGTCGCCACCGCCAGGGGCGGCCGTGAGTGCGTCGTCGGCGAGTGCGGCGGTGGTCATAATCACGAATCCTGCGATGGTTGCGGCAAGGCGCATATTATGTCCCCAGTGTGTCGTGGTTTCAGCGCGGCGCCGTCTGCTTCGGGCAGGGGAAATCGCGTTCGAGCGTTTTTTGCGCGAGCGTCGCGCCCGGGCCGTCGAGCGCGGCCGGGTTGGATTGGCCGTAGTTGACGAGCCGTCCCGCCATCTCGCGATAGGACAGGAAGTCGGGCATGCGCACGCAGGCTTCCTTCGACGAATAGGGCAAGCCCTTGAGCATGGCTTCTTGGCGCGCGCTTTCGCGCGACACCAGGGAGACGAAAAAACCTTGGAGAAAGTTCCGGCACGGGTGCGGGGCGCGGGATGCGTTGTTGTCCTGGCCGCCGTCGGCCGTCATATAGTCGCGGCAGGCGTTGACGAGATCGCGGCCGGTTTGAATCTCGGCCGCTTGAGCGGTTGTCACCAGACACAACGCGGCGCAAGCGACGATTAAGAAGCGCATCGAACACATCCTTCTTGAGCCATGCCCCCATATGGTCGCCAGGGTAGGGCGTGATATGGCTTTGGACAACCGCCAAGTGCGGCCCGAGGAACCGCCATGCTTGATGCCATCATTCGCCCGCATATCGACAAACCGCTAGCCATCGTGGCGGCGCGGGCGGTCGCCTTGGGCATCTCGGCCGATGTTGCGACTGTCGTGGGCTTTGCGTTGGGGATGGTGGCGGCGGCTTTGATCGCCTCGCAGCTTTATTGGGCGGGGCTCGGGTTGTTGCTGCTCAGCCGGTTCATGGATGGGTTGGACGGCGCCATTGCCCGGAAGACGAGGCCGACGGATGTGGGCGGGTATTTGGATATCACACTCGATTTCATTTTTTATGCAGCGGTGGTGTTCGCGTTCGCACTGGCGGACCCGGCGCGCAACGCATTGGCGGCGGCGTTCCTGACCACGAGTTTCATGGCACCGGCGGCGACGTTCCTCGCCTATGCGATCTTCGCGGCCAAACACAACATCACGACCGAAATTCGCGGGGCGAAGTCGCTTTATTATCTCGGCGGCTTGACGGAGGGGTTCGAGACGATCTTTGCACTGTGCTTGATGTGCGCGTTCCCCGATTGGTTTGCCGTGATCGCGGTTATCTATGGATTGATGTGCTGGATCACGGCGGGCACGCGCATCGCCGCCGCGGTGGCGACGTTCGGGGCGCTGGACGAGAAGCGGCCATGACTGGCGATCTTACTCCCGGGCAATCGGCAATTGTCGATGCCATCGGCCGCATTTGCAACAAATACGACGACGCGTTTTGGCTTGCTTGCGACAACGATCATCGCTTTCCGGAAGAGTTCGTGCGCGACATCGCGGCGGGGGGCTATTTGGGCATCGCAATGCCCGAGGTGCATGGCGGGGCGGGGTTCGGCGTTACCGAAGCGGCGTTGATGATGCACCGCATCGCCTCGTCGGGGGCGGGCATGGCCGGGGTGTCCGCCGTGCATGTCAATATTTTCGGACCGCATCCCGTGGCCGTGTTCGGGACTGAGGCGCAGAAGGCGCGCATTCTGCCGCCGCTGATCGCGGGCCAGACGCGCTGCTGCTTCGGCGTGACGGAGCCCGATGCGGGGCTCGACACGGCGAGCTTGAAGACGCGCGCAGTGCGGTCGGGCAACCAGTGGCTCGTCAATGGGCGCAAGATGTGGACGACGACGGCGCAGTCGGCGACGCACATCTTGTTGCTCGCGCGCACCTCGCCGAAAGGAAAAAAGCAGACGGATGGGCTGAGCCTGTTCTACACGGCGCTCGACCGCACGCATGTCGAAGTGCGCGAGATCGCCAAGATGGGGCGCCACGCGATCGACACCAATATGCTGTTCATCGACAATTTGCCCGTGCCGGCCGACGACCTTGTCGGCGAAGAGGGCAAAGGGTTTGACTATCTGCTGCACGCTTTCAATCCGGAACGCATCTTGATTGCGGCGGAAGCGATCGGCATCGGGCAAGATGCGTTGCGGCGCGCCACGAATTATGCGCGCGAGCGCGTGGTCTTCGGGCGGCCGATCGGACAGAACCAAGCGATCCAGCATCCTCTCGCGCGCTCGTGGGCCGAGCTTGAGGCGGCCTGGCTGATGGTGTTGAAGGCGGCTTCGCTCTATGACGCGGGAAAGCCGTGCGGCATCGAGGCGAACGCCGCGAAATATCTCGCCGCCGAGGCCGCCTTCAAAGCGTGCGAGACGGCGGTGATGACGCATGGCGGCATGGGCTATGCGCGCGAGTTTCACGTCGAGCGTCTGTTCCGCGAAGTTCTGATCGCCCG
>JANOFM010000171.1:0-11307 GCA_031413635.1 Alphaproteobacteria bacterium
AACGGCGGCCAAGGCCGCACGCCGATCGGCATCGCGGCCGAATAGGCGCCGGCAAGCTGCGCATCGAGGCCGGGCCATCGCGTCCGGCCTTTGCGTTTCAGCGGCCCCTGCAACACGGGCTCTATGACTCCAGTGCATGGAAACCATGCCGCCCCCGGCAATGACATTGGCCATGCATCCCGGATAATGCGCCGCATGATCTTGGAGGCTACCATGCGGACTTATCTTCAATGGACGAGTGTGATCCTGTTTCTCGTCGTCAGTATTTTTCTGGTCGCGTTCGGATTGCTCTACGCGAACACGCCGGATCTGTTGTGGTTCCACGCCGCCGCTGTGCCGCAGGACGCGTTGGAGAAGGTTCGTCCGCTCTATTTCGCGCTGATGAAACTGATCGGCGGCGCCTCGATCGGGCTCGGCATCCTCGGCGGCTACGTCGTACTCTTCCCCATGCGCCAAGGCGTCCCCTGGGCCGCAACCATGGTGTCCTTGACCTATTGGATCGCTTTCGGCGTCGCGGCGTTTACCGCAATCCGCCTTAACGAACTCACGAACGCGCCAGTCGCTTGGTACAACATGGCGATCTTGTCGGCCTTAACGGCGGCAGCCTATGCGGCGCACGCGCTCGCCCCACGGCGCTGAGTATTTACCAAGCCGCTTGGAGTTCGTGGACAAGGCGGTGCCATCTCGCGACTATCGCCCCGGGCCGCAATTGCCGGGGGGAGTTCAGCAGTATGGCCGTATCGCCTATGATGACGAAAGAGTCCGTCCGTGCGCTCATCGACGGCGTCGAGAACGATCCGCTCGCGGGTCTCGGCTGCTTTTCGAAGAAGGATCTATTGATCGACCGCATCCTCGCGCACAGCCGCGCGACGCAGCCCGCCTCGCCCGTCCCGACGCCGCGTCCGATCCTCAGCGAACCCGCGCACGCCGACTGAATGGGCTCATAACCGCACCGACCGAAGCGCCATGCCCGCCCGAGCGGGCTTAAATGCGCATTGGTTGCAGGGAATATCGTTTTCCGCTGAACTCCCGCCATGTTACGCAAGTTGCGTTTGCGGATGGGATTCTCCGGCATGAACGACGCCAAATACGAGCGCATCAAGATCGAGCGGGCAGGGCGCATCCTCACGCTCTCGCTCTCGAACCCGGCGAAGATGAACGCGGTCGACGGGCGCATGCACCGCGAACTCGCCGACATCTTCTACGACATCCAGGAAGACGACAGCGCCGACGTGGTTGTCCTCACCGGTGAAGGCGCTGCGTTTTCGGCCGGCGGCGACATCGACTGGATGAAGCGCGCGGGCGAGGGCAAGGAGAAAGGCCCCTCGGTGATCGAAGGCCGCAAGATCGTCTTCGGACTGCTCGATCTCGAAAAACCGATCATCGCCAAAGTGCGCGGCCCAGCGATCGGCCTCGGCTGCACGATCGCGCTGTTCTGCGACGTGATTTTCGCCTCGGAGACCGCGCGCTTCGCCGACCCGCACGTCAAGGTCGGCGTGGTTGCGGGCGACGGCGGCGCGGTGATCTGGCCCCAACTTGTCGGCTACGCCCGCGCCAAGGAATATCTGATGACCGGCGATCCGCTCACCGCCAACGAAGCCGAACGCATCGGCCTGATCAACCACGTGGTTCCCGACGTCGAACTCGACGCGCGCGTCGCCGCATTCGCGAAGAAGCTGGCCGCGGGCGCGCCGCAAGCGATCAAATACACGAAGGTCTCGGTGAACCTCGCGCTTAAGGCGCTCGCCCACACCATTCTCGACGCCTCGATGGCTTACGAAATGGTCACCTTCAAAACCAGCGATCACCGCGAGGCCGTCGCCTCGTTCCTCGAAAAACGCAAACCGAATTTCACGGGCAACTGATGCAAGCCCTGTTCGCCGAACTCGAGGAAAAACTGCCGGAAGGCGCACGGCTCTTTCGCAACCGCCTCGGCCGCGACGAACAAATCGCCATCCTCGACGATGTCGCCCGCATACTTGAGGAAGCTCCGCCCTTCCGCCCGCAAATGCCGACGGGCCCCTACATGATCAACAGCCTGACGAATTGCGGCCCGCTTGGCTGGATCTCCGACAGGCGCGGCTACCGCTACGAACCGGCCCATCCCGTCACCGGCAAACCCTGGCCGCCGATCCCGGTCGCGGTGCTCGCATGCGCCCGCGCCCTCACGCGCGAAGCAGGGCTCGGCGACTACGACCCCGACGCCTGCCTCGTCAACGTCTACACCGCCGAGGGCAAACTGAGCCTCCATCGCGACTACGACGAAGCCGACTTCAGGTGGCCGATCGTCTCGTTCTCCTTCGGCAACGACGCGGATTTTCTGCTGGGCGGCTTGAAGCGCAGCGACCGCACCGTCCCACTCGCGCTCCGCTCCGGCGATGTCTTTGTCCTTGGCGGCCCCAGCCGCGCCCGCTATCACGGCGTACGCCGCATCCGTCGCGGTACCTCGCCGATAACACACAGCGCGCTGCCGCAAGGCGGCCGCATCAACCTCACGCTCAGGCGCGCCCGCTGATGCCCGAATGCCCATGACCGAAAGCGAAGACATTCGCCTCATCCGCGACAGCGTCCGCCGCTTCGTCGCGACACACATGCCTCGCGAGTCGGCGCGCAAATGGGACAAGGACAACATTTTTCCGCGCGAAGTGTACGCCGAACTCGGCAAGATGGGCGTCATGGGCCTGACGGTCCCCACGGAATACGGCGGCCAGGGCGTCGACCTTCCCGCAACCATGACCGTGATCGAAGAACTTGCGCGCCGTTCGTCCGCGATCGCCTGCCCCTACATCATGGCCGCCTGCTACGCCGGCATGAATCTCGTCGAGTCCGGCTCCGAAACGCAAAAGCGCGTGCTGCTGCCTAAGGTCGCGAAGGGCGAACTCCTCTTCGCCTACGGCCTGTCGGAGCCCAACGTCGGCGGCGACCTCGCCATGGTCGAAACCTCGGCCCGCCGCGAAGGCAATCGCATCCTGCTCTCAGGCACAAAACGCTGGTGCACCGGCGCGCAAATCGCCGACTACGTGTTTTGTCTCGCGCGCACGGGACCGAAGGAAGACCGCTACAAGAATCTAACGATCTTCCTCATCCCGCCGAAATCGCAAGGCGTTACCATCCGCCCGCTCGATCACCTCGGCATTCGCGGCGTCGAAACGAACGACGCCATCTTCGATGACGTCGAACTCGGTGAGGACGCCATTCTCGGTGGCCCGCAAATGTGGAACCAAGGCTGGAAGCAACTCGCCGGCCGCGCCCTCGAAGTCGAAAAGCTCGAACTCTCGGCCGTGGCATTGGGCCTTGCCGAAGCCGCGGTGGCCGACGCCATCGACTACGCCGAAACCCGCGTCCAATTCGGCAAACCGATCGGTGCGCATCAGGCGATCCGTCACACCATCGCCGACGTGAAGACCAAGGTTCTCGCCATGCGCCTCATGCTCTATCACGCCGCAAACCTCGTGCAAGGTCACAAACCTAGCGCCCTCGAAACCTCGATGACGAAACTCTTCTGCTGCGAAGGCGCCGCCGAAGTGACACTCGCCTGCCAGCGCGTCATGGGCGCCTACGGCCTGTCGGACCTCATGGACATGGAACGCTACGTCCGCGACGCCATCTCATTGCCCATCGTCGGCGGCTCGTCCAACATGCAGAAGAACAATATCGCGAACAGATTGAAGTTGGCCGAATGACGAACGCTCAAACAAATCACAGTCATCCCGGAAGTTACGCGAGCCCAATTGCGAAGCAATTGGAGCGCGAGCATTACTATCCGGGACCCAGGAGATTGCGTGATGACGCGCCGAGCCCAGTCTCCTGGGTCCCGGCTCGCGCTGCGCTTGGCCGAGATGACAACGGTGGTTGCGAGCGAGAACGCGCATCATGACCGACCTCATCGCTACCGCGTGCGGTTTCCAAGACGAACTCAAACGCCGCGCGCCCGAAATCGAAACCGCGCGCCGCCTGCCTGCCGACCTGGCGAAGAAATTCATGGACGCCGGTTTCTTCCGCCTTCTCGTGCCCAAGGAATACGGCGGTCAGGAATCCGACCCGCTGACATTCGCGACCCTTGTCGAAACCCTCGCCGAGGCCGACGCCTCCGCCGCCTGGGTGGCGATGATCTGCGCCTCAAACGGCGTCATCGCGAGCTGGGTCCCGCCCGCCGGCGCGCGCGAAATCTTCGCACGGCCCGATGCGGTCGTCTGCGGTGTCTTCGCGCGCCGCGGCAAGGCGCATGACGAAGGCGACCACTACCGCGTCGAAGGACGCTGGCAGTGGGGCTCGGGCAGCGACGTCTCCGACTGGATGACGGCGGGCTGCGTCCTCTACCGCGACGGCAAGCCGGTCATGGATGGCGAAGCACCAGCGAACGGCACGATCTTCGCCCCCACGCGCGAGATCGAACTGCAAGGCAATTGGGACACGTCAGGCCTCTGCGGCACCGGCAGCCAAGACTTCGTGATGAAGAACGTGCGCGTCCCCAAAACCCGTGCCGAGTTCGCAGCCTTCAAGATTTACATCGAACGCCCGCTCTACTTCTTCCCGCCGTTCGGCCTGCTCGCCTGCGGTGTCGCCGCCGTGATGATGGGGGCAGCGCGCGCCTCGATCCGCGAACTGACCGCGCTGGCCAGCGTGAAAATCCCCGAGTCGCATCGTCGCGTCCTCGCGCAACGCACGCAAACGCAAGAACATCTTGCGGAAGCCGAAGCGCTGCTGCGCTCTGGTCGCGCGTTCTACTATGAGATGATGGCCAAAGCCTGGGACGAAACCCGCGCCAAGGGCCGCGCTTCGATCGAAACCCGCCGCGATCTGCGCCTCGCCATCACCCACGCCGCGCGCTCGTCCGTGCGCGCTGTCGATCTGATGTACAATCTCGGCGGCGGAACGTCGGTCTACAAGACCTCAGCCCTGCAACGCATTTTCCGCGACGTCCACGTCGCCTCTCAGCACATGCAAGTCGCAACGCCCACGATGGAAACCGCGGGCCGCCACATGCTGGGCTTGGACGGCGACTACAGCCAACTGTGAGAGCATGAGCGACATCGGAATTGTCATCGCAGGAGCCGCCGGCCGCATGGGCCAAGCCGTCCTGCGCGAAGCATCGAAATTGTCCGGCATCAAAATCGTCGCCGGCCTCGAAGCATCGGACAACGCGCATCAAGGCAAGGACCTGGGTCATATAGCGGGCACCCACGATATCGGTGCCCGCCTCGAAAGCGATCAACTGGCCGCGCTTTCCAAATGCGACGCCGTGATCGACTTCTCGCGCCCTCAAGTCAGCCTGGCGCTCGCCGATCTGGCCGCCCAAGCCCGCATCGTCCACGTCATCGGCACGACGGGCTTTGCCGACGCCGACGACACGCGCATCAAAGCCGCCGCCCGCCACGCAACCATCGTCAAATCGGGAAATATGAGCCTTGGTGTCAACCTGCTCGCAGGTCTCGTCGAACTCGCCGCTCACGCGCTCGGCAGTTCGTTCGACATCGAAATTCTGGAAATGCACCACCACAACAAAGCCGATGCGCCGTCGGGCACCGCCTTGTTGCTCGGCCAAGCGGCGGCACGCGGCCGTGAAGCCAAACTCAGCGAACTGCGGTTGAAACCGCATGACGGCATCACCGGCCCACGCCCACCGGGCCCCATCGGTTTCGCGAGCCTGCGCGGCGGCAGTGTCGTCGGCGACCACACGGTCTTCCTCGCCGGTGACGGCGAACGCATCGAACTCACCCACCGCGCCGAAGACCGCGCCATCTTCGCAAAAGGCGCGTTGAAAGCGGCAATTTGGGGACAGGGCAAGGGCCCCGGCCTGTTCGACATGCAGGACGTATTGGGATTACGGCGTCGCGGCTGACGCCTTCGCGGCATGCAAGGCGTGCGTCAAAGTTTCGGCGAATGACTTGCGCTCGAACGGAACCAAAAAAGCACCGACCTCAAGCGATCGCCCGTGACTTCGCAGAGTAACGGTTCCCGCCTCCTCGTCGCCGTCGAACAAGACATTGACCCAATAGGAGGCAAACCGCCACTCGCGCCGTCTCCCCTTCGCATCGACGCGCTCCACCACCACGTCGCCGCCGTCGATGGTGATGCGCTCGAACGCCGCCGCCTGGGCGTAGTTCAAACGAAACGCAACAATGATCGCCAAGACATCGAGGCCCAAAAACGCCAGCACGGGCCATGCGCCGAGCCAGAGCATCACCGCGGCAAAGATCAAATTCGCCGCAATCACGACGCATAGCAGAATGCGATATCCCTCCCGCCCGAGCGAGCGGTAGGGATGTATGAGCGCCTGGAAACTCGGACCTGTATCGGACATTTGACGGATGCTACTCAAGCAAGGCGCAACCATCAACTTTGGCGCCTCAGGGCGTCATATCGACCCTGGCTTGCGCCATCAGAACTTTGGCGCCGGGTTTGCCCAGCACGCGGTCGGCGCCCGCACGCAGCAAGTCCGAAACCCCGGGCACGTCCGCGGCCCGCCGTTGACGCAAGGTCGTTGCCGCATAAAGACTAAGATCGTTCAACCACGTGTCGCGCAGCCGCGGCATCAGCGCTTCGGCCTTCTCGCGCAAGGCATCGTCCGGCACGTCCATGCCAAACGTAACGGTGAACCGTCCGCGTAGCCGGCCATCTTGGATGATCGCGACGGTGAATGAATCGACCACCACCCACGATTTGAGCGAGGTGATCGAACGCGCCTTCTTGGGTGCCTTCGCCTTGGCGGCATCCTTCTTTTCGCCCCCGCCGGACCCGCCGCCGGACGAAGCATGCGACGCCGGGACGGAAACACTCAGCGCACAAAATGCGAGAGCAATTGCGAATGTCATTCGTCGCGCGCGAGGTAAGGAAACGATCATGCCCCAGACTGCCAGCCCACCCGTAAACGGACCGTTTCCGAGTGAAGCCGTCGATGACGAGCATCGAGCGTCGAAAGCGGGGAAAAGGGGGTCCGGCGCATGGTGGAGCTGAGCGGAATCGAACCGCTGACCTCCTCATTGCGAACGAGGCGCTCTCCCAACTGAGCTACAGCCCCATGCGCTGGAAACGCGGCGAGGCCTTCAAAGGCCTAGCGCGCGAAGGCTGGGTTTGTAGGAGCCGCCTCGCCCCGGTGTCAAGGCGGCCGCGATCTTGCCCGGCTTGCCGCGCCAAGCAACGAACGCTACATCTCGCAACACCCGCCGCGATTCTTCCCAACGCCACAGGAAAGCGATGTTTTCCGCCCTCATCTACCTCGTCGATGCTCTGTTCACGCTCTACTTCTGGATCGTCATCGCCAGCGTGGTGCTGTCGTGGCTGATCGCCTTCAATGTCATCAATCCGTACAACCCGGCGGTGAGGACAATTCAGAGCTTTTGCTACAGAGCAACCGAGCCGCTGCTGTCGCCGATCAGGCGCTTCATGCCCGATCTCGGCGGCCTCGATATCTCGCCCATCATCCTACTTTTGGGACTGGAATTTATGCGCATTCTGATCATCAAGATATTGGCGGGCCAACTGTTTTCGTGAGCCGCCTCTCTCCGTATCGGCTGCGGCCGGACGGAATTTTGTTGATGGTCCGCCTCACGCCGCGTGCCTCGCGCGACGGCATCGACGGCCTGATATCCGGACCCCAGGGCACTCACGTGCAGGCACGCGTCCGTGCCGTCCCCGAAGATGGGCGCGCCAATGCGGCCCTCGCCCAATTGGTCGCAGACGAACTCCGCGTTCCGAAGTCGACTGTGACGCTCGCCTCCGGCAACACTGCGCGCCTCAAAACGCTGCTGATCGCGGGCAACGCGTCTGACCTCGAAAAGCGGGTTGCCGCTTGGCTCAAGGGAATGGAATGACCGCACAGATCATCGACGGCAAGGCCTTCGCCGCCTCCGTGCGCGCGCGCGTGCAAGACGCGACAGCCACACTGAAGAAACGTCACGGCGTCGCTGTCGGCTTGACGGTTGTCTTGGTCGGCAACGATCCCGCAAGCGAAATCTACGTCCGCCTCAAAGTCAGCGACGCGAACGAAGTCGGCATCGTATCGCGCGACATCAAGCTTCCAACGACCGCAAGCGAAAACGAAGTCTTGGAAGTGGTCCGCAAGCTCAACCAGGACCCCTCGGTCCACGGCGTGCTCGTACAATTCCCGGTCCCATCCCAAATTCGCCAGGAGGCGATCCTCGACACGCTGTCGCCGGACAAAGACGTCGACGGACTGACGACCTTGAGCGCAGGCCGTCTCGTGGGCGGCAGGCCGGGCCTCGTCCCGTGCACGCCGCAGGGTTGCCTTATGCTGATCAAATCGGTGCGGCAAAAACTCGACGGCCTGAACGCCGTCGTGATCGGTCGCTCGCTGCTGGTCGGCAAACCGATGGCGCAGCTTTTGTTGCATGAGAACTGCACCGTCACCATCGCGCACTCGAAAACCCAGGATCTACAAGCGGTTGCCCGCAATGCCGACATCTTGGTAGCGGCCGTCGGCAGGGCTCAAATGGTCAAGGCCGGCTGGGCCAAGCCCGGTGCCATTGTGGTCGATGTCGGCATGAATCGCGTCGATTTGCCAAACGGGAAGTCGAAATTGCTGGGCGATGTGGACTATGATGATGTGTCGCCGCATGCAGGCGCGATAACGCCGGTACCCGGAGGCGTGGGGCCGATGACACGCGCGTGCCTGTTGCGAAACACAGTCTTAGCGGCTTGCGCCCTGAACGGGATCGTGCCGCCGACGGAGCTTTAAGATGGATATGGGAAACCTCCCGCCTTTGTGGCTGGACCATGTGAACATTCCGACCCAAGACCCGGAAGTCTTGGCGCAGTGGTACGCTGATCGGCTCGGCATCGAACGGCGCGGCACGGTGGTCATCGGGCCGGGAATTTCCTTAGTCTTCAACAAGGGCGCGCCGCTCAAGGCGGGAGACGCATTCCACTTCGGCTTTCGCGTCGAGAACAAGTCGGCGGTCGAATCCTGGGCGACCCATCTGGGCGTCGCCGTGGCGTTCGACGAGCACGACTTCTTCGCCGCCCGCATCGCCGACCCGGACGGCAATATATTCGAAGTCTATTGGGACAAATATTGAGCGCTCAGCGTTTGACCGACTGATTGCGCGCCGCCAGCAGCCGCAGCCGTAACGCATTCAGCTTGATGAACCCTTCCGCGTCTTTCTGATTGTAAACGCTGTCCTTCTCGAACGTCACGTAATCCTGGCGATAGAGCGAGTTCGGCGACGAGCGTCCGACGACCGTCGCATTGCCTTTGTAGAGCTTCATCCGCACGCTGCCGCTGACATAGTCCTGGCTCGTGTCGATCATCGCCTGCAGCATCTCGCGCTCGGGCGTGAACCAGAACCCGTTGTAAATCAGCTCGGCGTATTTCGGCATGAACTCGTCTTTGAGATGCCCCGCGCCGCGATCGAGCGTGATCGACTCGATGCCGCGATGCGCGATGTGCAAAATCGTGCCGCCCGGCGTTTCGTATACCCCGCGGCTTTTCATGCCGACGAAACGGTTCTCGACCAAATCGAGCCGCCCGATCCCGTTCGCCCGGCCGAACTCGTTCAACTGCATGAACAACGTCGCCGGCGACATCGCCTTGCCGTCGATCGATACCGGATCGCCCCGCTCGAACCCGATCTCGATAGTGGTCGCCTTGTCGGGCGCATCTTCCGGGCTGATCGTGCGCTGATAGACCATGGAGTCCGCCTCAACGGCCGGGTCCTCCAACACTTTCCCCTCGCTCGAGGAATGCAGCATGTTGGCGTCGACCGAAAACGGCGCCTCGCCGCGCTTGTCCTTGGCGATCGGAATCTGATGCTTCTCGGCGAACTCGATCAGCTTGGTGCGGCTCTCCAACTCCCATTCGCGCCACGGCGCAATGATGCGAATATCGGGCTTGAGCGCGTAATAAGTCAGCTCGAAGCGCACCTGATCGTTGCCCTTGCCGGTCGCCCCGTGCGCCACCGCGTCCGCGCCCACCTTCTCCGCGATCTCTATCTGCCGCTTGGCGATCAAAGGCCGCGCGATCGACGTGCCCAGCAAATACTGCCCCTCGTAAAGCGCGTTCGCCCGGAACATCGGAAACACGTAGTCGCGAATGAACTCCTCGCGCAGATCCTCGATGAAGATATTGGCGGCCTTGATGCCCAGCATCTCGGCTTTTTTGCGCGCCGGCGCCAATTCCTCGCCTTGGCCGAGGTCGGCGGTGAACGTCACCACCTCGCAGCCATACTCCTGCTGCAGCCACTTCAGAATGACCGACGTGTCGAGCCCGCCCGAATAGGCGAGCACCACCTTCTTCACGTTTGTCTTGCTCATAAGAACCTCAATGCGGCATTCGCGACAATTCTTGGCTGCGCATTTCCGCCATGCGCTCGCTGGCGCGCTGCTTGACGCTTTCGCTCTTCAATTGACCGCAGGCAGCCATGATATCGCGCCCGCGCGGCGTGCGGATCGGCGAGGCATAGCCCGCGCGATTGACGAAGTCGCCGAACGCCTCGATCTGCTCCCACTCCGAGCAGCCGTAAGGCGCGCCGGGCCACGGATTGAACGGGATCAGATTGATCTTCGCCGGAATACCGCGAATGACCCTCACCAATTCCTTCGCATCGGCAAGCGAATCGTTCACGCCCTTCAGCATCACATATTCGAACGTAATGCGCCGCGCGTTCGACAGGCCCGGATACGTGCGGCACGCCTCCAACAGTTCCTTGATCGGATATTTCTTGTTGAGCGGCACGAGCACGTCGCGCACCTCGTCGCGCGCCGCATGCAGCGAAATCGCCAACATCGAACCGATCTCATCGCCGGCCTTGGGTATCATCGGCACGACGCCCGCCGTCGACAGCGTGATCCGCCGCTTCGACACCGACAGGCCTTCGCCGTCGGAAACGATCGCCAACGCATCGCGCACATTCTCGAAATTATAGAGCGGCTCGCCCATCCCCATCATCACCACATTGGTGATCTGGCGATCCTCGGAGTTACGGCCCGCATGCGGCCATTCCTGCAAGTCGTCACGCGCGATCATGACCTGCGAAACGATTTCCGCCGCCGTCAGATTGCGCACCAGCTTCTGCGTGCCGGTATGGCAGAAGCGGCAATTCAGCGTGCAGCCGACTTGCGAAGAAATGCAAAGCGTGCCGCGATCTTCGTCGGGGATGAACACGGTCTCGACTTCGATGCCCGGCGCGAATCGGATCAGCCATTTGCGCGTGCCGTCGGCGGACACTTGGGCGGTAGCGACTTCGGGCCGCTGCAATGTGAACGCGTCGCCAAGCTCGGCGCGAAACGACTTGCTGAGCGTGGTCATGGCGCCGAAATCGGTTGCACCCTGCACGTACATGCCGTTCC
>JANOFM010000172.1:0-1835 GCA_031413635.1 Alphaproteobacteria bacterium
GGGCGGAACCGTGCGGGTTGAGCAGGGCATGACGCTTTATTCAATTTCACGGGCCAACGGCCTCTCCGTTGCCCAGTTGGCGGCCGCCAACGGCATTGCCCCTCCCTATACGGTGAGCACGGGCCGTGTCTTGCGCATCCCTGGGGTTGCCCAGGCCGTAGCGCCAAAACTCGCAAATGTTCCCGAGGAGCAATATGCTTCCGAGGAACCTGTGAAGAAGGCCTCCAGAGGAACGCACACGGTGGCGGGTGGCGAAACCCTTTTCTCCCTCGGCCGCAAATATGGTGTCTCGCCCTATGCCATCGCTGATTTCAACGGACTGCCCCATGACCAGTCCCTGAACGTTGGCCAGCAACTTCGCATGCCATCGGGAACGCGGAAGGCAATCGTTGCAAAGGTTCCTGCTGAAGAAGAATCCGAACAAATTGTTTCCAATGAAGAGCTGGTTGAAAATGACGAAACACCGCAGAACCTGGCTTTTAAAAAGCCCCAGCTGGATGAAGAAGTCCCCGTCGTAAAAACTGTTCCGCAGCAACCTGCCGCGCTCGAAGTCCGCCCTGCAATGGGTGGCATGCGGTGGCCGGTTAAGGGCAAGATCATTTCCGAATACGGCGCCAAGCCCAACGGCCTGAAGAATGAAGGCATCAACATCGCCGTTCCCGAAGGAACAGGCGTGCGCCGCCGCCGCACGAACGCCGAGTGCGCGTTGTACGACAGCCCACTCTTGATGCGCAGCTCGGTGCTGAGCCACGAGGTGAAGCGCCCGCCGAAGATCGTGTTCACGACTTCGAGCGACGGCTCGTCGGCATTGCCGCGCTCGATGCCGAGGTTGCCGATGCGGAAGTACGTCTGCGTCGCGTCGGGCTTGTCCACCAACAAGACGCGCTTGCCTTTGGATGGCGATGGCGCGGGTGCAGTCGGTGCCGTCACCGGCGCCGCCTTCCATGCGCCGAACGTCGCTTCGATTTTGCGTCGCATGTCGGCGGCGACGAAGTCACCCGCGATCGACAGAATCGTGGCGCCGGGACGCACGAAGTCGGCGTGAAAGCGCTTCACGTCCTGGACGCGCAATCCGGCGATGCTGGCTTCGGTGCCGTCCACCGGGCGCCCGTACGGATGCGACCCGAACAGGAAACCATCGTAGTAGCGGCCGATGACGGTGCGCGGGTTGTCCTTCATTTCGCGGATACCATTGACGTTGAGATCCACCAGCTTGCTGACCTCGGCTTGCGGAAATGTCGGGCGCAGCAAAACTTCGGCGAGCAATTCGAGTCCCGCATCGACGTCCTTAGCGAGGAACTCGGCTTGCAACTCGGCCGATTCATGGCCGACGCCGCCATCCAGCGTCGCGCCGAGGAAATCGAGTTCATCGGCCAACTGCTCGCCGCTGTAACGCTGCGTTCCTTTGCGAAGCAGTGAAAACGTGAGATCGGCGAGGCCTTCCTTGCCGGCCGGATCGGTCATCGCCCCGGCACGCACGACAACGTCGAAATGCACTAGCGGGATTTCGTGTTGCTCGAGCAGCAGCAACGTGAGGCCATTAGGGAGCACGACGCGTTCGTACGCAGGGATCAACGTCGTCGGCGGGATGTCGGCGCGCGCGACGGCGGACGCAAGCGCGACGACCGCGAGCAGAACGACGACGACATGGCGCATCCAAGACATTCGCATTACAGACCTCCTGCGCTGGGCGTGCCGGCGGCGGCTTTGTTTTCTTCGGCGGCTTCGGGGACCAGCACACTCACGGTGCGGTTCGATGCGATGAAATAGGTACGTGCAACGCGCTGCAAATCGGCCGCGGTAACGCGCGCATAGCGATCGGCCACGGTCAGCAG
>JANOFM010000173.1:0-23962 GCA_031413635.1 Alphaproteobacteria bacterium
CGGGCGTCCCGCCCGCTCTTTTGAGGACCGCGAAGAAAAAGCGGGCGGGACGCCCGCGCTCCCAGGGGCGTTGACATATGATTTCAATTTTTGTTAAATATTGTCTATATCAACAAATTGAGGCACGACCATGAGCACGACACCGCTACGTCCCTCGCTTAATTCGTCGTTGAGCTATCGCGATCCCAAGGCGGCGCTCAAGTGGCTTGAGAAAGCATTCGGGTTCGAGACGACGATGGTGATCACCGATGCCGAAGGAAATCTCGGACATTCGCAGATGCGTTTCGGTGATGGGATCATCATGGTCGGCGGCGAGTGGTCGGACGATCACAAGAGCCCCGCGTCCGTCGGCGCGAAGAACACGCAGAGCGTGCATGTTCATTTGACGGAAGACATCGACAAGCATTGCGCGCGGGCGAAAGCGGCGGGGGCCGAAATTGTGGCGGCGCTTGCCGATCAATTCTACGGCGACCGGACCTATCGGGCGCGCGATCCGGAAGGTCACATCTGGACGTTCGGGCAGACCACGAAGCATGTGACGCGGGAAGAGGCGGAGAAGGCTTCGGGGCTCAAGATCGAGGGTTGGGTCTGAAGAACAAGGGCGCAACGGTGAAGCGCAAGGCGGCGTCGCTCGATGCGGTGTTGGCGGCGCTTGCCGATCCGCACCGGCGCCGCGTCGTCGAGGTGCTGCGTTCGGGGCCGCAGAACGCGGGCGAATTGTCGGCGCTGGTGGGCTTGTCGCCGCCGGCGATGAGCCGGCATCTGCGCCTGTTGCGCGGCTGCGGGCTGGTGAGCGAGGCGCATCCGGAATTCGACGCGCGGGTGCGGGTCTATTCGCTGAGGCCTCAGCCGCTGGGCGAGCTTAAGGCTTGGCTCGAGACGACCGAACGGCTTTGGGCCGATCAACTCGCCTCATTCAAGAAACACTTGGAGCGCGGCCGGTGACCTCGCGCGTCGTCGTGGCGTTGCGCGTGAAGGCGAGTGCCGTGCGGGCGTTCGATGCGTTCACGCGCGAGATCGACGCGTGGTGGCAGCCGAACTTGATGTTTCAGTTCACGCCGCGAAGCCCGGGCGTGTTGGCGTTCGAGCCGCCTGCCGCGGACGGCCAAGGCGGGCGCTTCATCGAGACGCTCAAGAGCGGCAAGGTGTTCGAGATCGGCAAGATCAGAGTTTGGGAGCGCGGCGCGCGCCTTGTGTTCGGTTGGCGGCAGGCGACATTCGCGCCGGGCCAGGACACCGAAGTCGAGGTGCGGTTCGAGAGCGTGGGAGAGGAAACAAGGGTGACGATCGAGCATCGCGGTTGGGACAGCGTGCCCGCCACGCATGTCGCCAAGCATTCGTTTCCGGAGGCGCTTTTTCTGCGGCGGCACGGCGAATGGTGGCAGGACCTGCTTGAGGCGCTGCGTGAAGCGGTTTAGGCCGCCTGATTTTGCAGCCGCTGTTTCAGGCGCGTGCAGAGATGTTCGCGCAGACCGTCGCTGGCGATGCGATCCAGATTTTCATGGAACGCTTCCGACAAGACCCGATGAACGAGGAGGTAGGACTCGTTCACGCCGCGACCTTGGCGCTTGGCTTCGTCGCGCAGTTCCGGCCCTAAGGCCACCATTTCGAAAAGTCTTTTCGGCATCATTCACTCCGTTACGTTTATCTCATGTTCAGCCGCCGACAGGAGTGCCGCCAACGACTCCAACCTCCACCTCGGTGCATGATGACACAGAGATCGTGGCATGTCGTTGACTGTTTCGTGACGAATGACCGCTGCGGTGAAATTGCGGTAAACAAAGCAGCGAAATTTCGTTCAATCGTCCGTGTACGGTTGCATTGCAGCATGACACGCAAGCGTGTCTTACAGGGGTCGATTGCTCCGCGCCTTGTCATTGTCGTTCGCAAGTGCAGTGCGATGAGGCGCGCGCGGGCCGTATTCAAGTCGTGGCAAGATATCTGTGAACAAGTCGCCTCCACGCTGGAGCGACACTTGAGCGACAGGGGCATTCCTCGGGCGCCATCGCGACAAGTTCATCGATTCTTGCGCAGCCCCTCGCGTGCGCCGGCAATCGGCGCGAGCAGGCGCTTTAGGTCCAACCTACGGTCGTAATCCGATCAGCTCAGATCGTGTTCCACCGACGGGCGATGCTTGCCGTTCGGCTTTTTGACGACGATGTGGTCGCCGGTCTTGCCATTCAGCGGGCGCGACTTCATTTCGGCCGGGATCTTGACCTCGCCGTTCTCGGCCAGTTGGGTCGTGATCTTTTGCATCATTTCGAACTGCGTCTGAACGTCGTCCATGATGCGGGCCATGGCGCCGGAAACCCAGCGTTGCCATGCTTCGGCGCGCTTTTCGTGGTCGGCTTCGCCGCGGACATCGCTCAGCAGTTTGATCGTTGCTTCGGCGCCGTCGCGGCGGCGCTCGAACCACTGGTCGAGGTTGCTGTGAAAGTTGTCGAGCATGCGCTTTTGCATGTCGAAGACGCGCTTCATCGAATCGAGATAGGCCGTGTTGGGGAACGGCACGTTCATCAGTTCGCTTAAGACTTCCGCGGGGGTTTTTGGGTCGGACATTGGCGGCTTTCCTTCAAACGCTTCGGGGGCGAATGCGTTGTTGCAGCGAGCCTTTTCAATCAAGCATATGGCAAATGCATGACGGCCCGATCAAGTTCGGGATGGCGGTGGTGCTTCTACTTTAGGACGAGAAGCTTTCCATTCCGCCAAAATGGCGATCAAATCCACGCGGGCGCCAGAATACCGGCTTCGGACCGCAGAAAAGTCCGGCTTGCGCGACGACTCCGCACGCTGGGGCGACCATGCTTAACAAACTATTTCAGCTTGTGACAGGGCTTATTGATCTCAATCAACAGATGAAACGTGATCGCGCGCACAAGGGCAAGTTTCTTCGCGTCCAGAAAGTTCACGATTTCCCGCGCCGACGCGTTTCACGGTAACGGGCAATGGGCGCCCTTCTTCAGCCAGGTTTCGAGCGCCGACAGAAACGTACTGTGCGCCATCGCCGGGGCTTTGCGTTTGGCGCCGGGCGTCCAGGCCCAAAGCACCAGCGGATCGGCGCGCACGTGTTCGATCACTTTCTGGCCCGCGCGGCCGCCGTTCTTTTTCGTATCGAGCAAGCTCGCGCACAATGCGCCGGGCGTCAGTCCCGTCCAGCCCATGGACAGCGGCGCGATGTGCCAATCCTTGGCGCCGGGAATGTTCATGGAGTCTTGGTTTTGCGCTTGGTGGCAGGTGGCGCAACGCATACCCGCCGCGCCCTTGCCGTCGGGACCACGCACGACGTTGAAGGTGTGTCGACGGCGGTCGTCGCCTTGAGTCGGCCAATCGACCGTTGTGTGACAGTTCATGCAGCGCGGGTGGTTGAGGACTTTCACGGCTTCAAGGAACGCGGCGGTCGATGCCGTCTTGTCCGCGTCCGATGGTGCCGCGGCGAGCGGGATGGCGCACGCCATTAATGCGGCGCCTAGAAATAGCGAACGGACGATCATAAGTTTCGACCTTGTTGCCTTGCATGTCCGCGACAGTTTGGTTGGCATCGGGCGAACCCGCAAGCGCGGGAGACCTCCTGCGGGGCCTGGATGTGGTTGTGCGGCCACGGCCGGACGCAAGCGCGGGTATTTTTTTGCCCGACCCTGGCGATCCGGCGGTCCGCACCCTATCTGCGGTTGTTAGGGGACGAGAGCGTCGACGGTGAATAAGCGGCCTGCCAGATCAATCCAGCGAACGCGTGCCCTTTGGCGCGGTGCGGAGCAATGGATGCTGGCGACCTTGTTGCTGGTGTTCGGTGCGGCCGCGGTTGCTTCGGTTCCGGTGTCTTCGGCGTTCGAACGCAAGGAACACGCACGCTCGGCCGACGATGCGCAGAGAATTGCCGAGGTCCGGCACGAAGCGCGCGGGATCGTCTCGGCCGTGCAGCGCAAGAGTGCAAGCGGCGGCAAAGATATTCTTCCAAGTCGATCGGTCGAAGCCGCCGGCGCGACCCGTTCCGTCAAGGCACAGAGACTTGAATTTAGCGACGGTGCCCGGGTTGCTCAGCGGCCGTTTAAAGCGCGTGCACCGCCTGTCTTGAAGGCGTGACGCCTCTTTAGCGCCAACGGCGGATGCCGCTCGCGCTTCATTGCCTTTCCATGAATCGCCTCCTTGCACGCCGCCCGCGTGCGGGTGATCGGCGCACGTATCTGGATCCTTCCATGCGCACATCCGTTTGGCGGCTTGTCGCCTATGCCTTGATCATTCTCGCCGGCGCGGCGACAGCGCTGCCGAACCTGTTTACGCCGCAACAGTTGGAGACCCTTCCCGATTGGCTGCCAAAGCAGCAAGTGGCGCTGGGGCTCGACCTGCGCGGCGGCGCGCATCTGATGCTGGAAGTCGACGCGAAGGCGTTGGTCAATGAGCGGCTGCAAGACCTGACGCGCGATGCGCGGCGAGTGTTACGCGAGGTCAAGATCGGAACAAATGCGGTGCGCCGCGACGGCGATGCCTTGATCGTTGTTTTGGACGACGCAGCGCAACGCGCGGAAGCGGTGCGGGTTTTGAACGGTCTGTCATCGGGCAAGGCCGACGCGCTTGGGCAGGTCGTCAGCGAGATCGAAATCGCCGAGACAGCGCCGATCGAGCTTCGGGTCACCCTGTCACAAACGGGGCTCAACGCCCGCATCACGGCGGCGGCGGAACAAAGCCTCGAGATCATTCGTCTGCGCATCGACGAAACCGGTCTGGCGGAACCCACTTTGCAGCGGGTGGGGCGGGACCGCATCCTCGTGCAGTTGCCGGGCGTGCAGGATCCGCAGCGTATCAAGGCGATCATCGGCAGCACCGCGAAGTTGACCTTTCACATGGTGCGCGACGCCGATCCGGCAGACGTGCCACCGCCCGGCGTTTCGATCTTGCCCGGCAAAGAAGCGGGTGAGCGATATGCGATCGAGGATCGCGTCATGCTGTCGGGCGAGCGGCTGAGCGATGCGGGACTTGGCTTCGATCAGCTGACGAGCGAGCCTGTCGTGACGTTCCGCCTGGATGGTCCCGGTGCGCGGCAGTTCGGCGCGATCACGACCCAGCATGTGGGCAGGCCCTTTGCCATCGTGCTCGACGGCAAAGTCTTGACGGCGCCCGTCATTCAAACACCGATCATCGGCGGCAGCGGCCAAATCAGCGGCAATTTCACCAGCGAGAGCGCCTCGGACTTGGCGGCTCTGTTGCGCGCTGGGGCGTTGCCGGCGCCGCTCACCGTGATCGAGGAACGCACAGTTGGCGCCGATCTGGGACAAGATGCGATCGAGAGCGGTTTGACGACCGGCCTTCTCGGCTTTGGCGCCGTGTTTGTTTTCATGTTCGTGCTCTATGGGCGATGGGGGTTGATCGCGAATTTGGCGTTGGCGTTGAACGTCATTTTGACGTTTGCGATTCTCAGCGTGCTGGGCGCGACGCTGACCTTGCCGGGGATTGCGGGCATCGTGCTGGGCATCGGGCTTGCGGTCGACGCCAACGTGCTGATCAACGAGCGCATCCGCGAGGAAACGCGTAAAGGCCTCGGCGCGATGGCGGCACTCGATGCGGGCTTCAAGCGGGCATTCGCCACCATCGTCGACTCGAACGTCACGGCGTTGATCGCGACGTTGTTGCTGTTCATGTTCGGCACCGGGTCGGTGCGCGGCTTTGCGGTGACGATGGGGATCGGCATCGCCATTTCGATGTTCACGGCGGTCACCGTGGTGCGGGTGATGATGTCGGCCATCGTGCGGCGCCGGCGCGCTAAGGTGCTGCGGATCGAACCGCTGTTCCGGATGAAATTGATCCCGGACGGGACGTCCATTCAATTCATGCGGGCGCGGTTTGCCGGCCTTGCGTTTTCCGCGTTTCTGTCGATCGCTTCGATAGCCTTGTTTTTCGGTCCGGGTCTGAACTACGGCGTCGATTTCAAGGGCGGCATTCAGTTGGAGGTCGTGACCAAGGGTCCGGCCGACTTGGCTGCGTTTCGCAGCGGACTCAATACGCTCAATCTCGGCGATGTGGCTTTGCAGGAGTTCGGCAACGCATCGACGGTGCTTGTTCGTGCCGAACGCCAACCGGGCGCGGAGGCGGAACAACGCGCCGCGGTCGACAAGATACGCGCCAAGATCGCCGAGATCGCGCCCGGATCGAAGATCGAGCGCACCGAAGTTGTCGGGCCGAAGATCAGCGGCGAGTTGGCCGAGACCGGGATTCTTGCCGTCGTGCTCGCGAGCTTTGCCATGCTTGTTTACATTTGGGCGCGGTTCGAATGGCCGTTCGCGGTGGGGGCGATCGCGACGTTGATCCTGGATGTGACCAAGACCGTCGGCTTCTTCGCGCTCACCGGCATCGAGTTCAATCTGACGGCGATTGCGGCCTTGCTGACGCTGATCGGCTATTCGGTCAACGACAAGGTCGTGGTCTACGACCGGATGCGCGAGAACATGCGTTTGTACAAAAGCATGGGCTTGCGCGAACTCATCGACCGCAGCATCAACGAGACCTTGGCGCGAAGCCTTTACACCTCGGCGACGGCGCTGATCGCGCTGCTGCCGATGGCGATTTGGGGCGGCAGTGCGGTCGAGAGCTTTGCCGTGCCGATGGTGTTTGGGATCGTCATTGCGGCGAGTTCGTCGGTGTTCATTGCGGCGCCGGTGTTGTTGTTCCTGGGCGATTGGCGCCGGCGGCGCGTGGGATTGGTCGCCGCTGCGGAGTTGGCGCCGACATAGCGGCGGCAACGGCAATTGCGGCTCACACTTGAAACGTTGCGAGGGGCATCCAGTTTTCATCAACGATCCGGGCCCCTCAGGCGACGATCGTGCCGTCGCGACGTCGGATCGCAAGAGTTTTTTCCGTTATTGCTGCACCAGGGGACGCCTCGCACATGGAATTTATCGCTGAATTTATCACTTCCGACCTCGCCGGCTGGCCGGTTTGGCTTTGGCTCTCGTTCGTCGGCGTCGTGATTGCACTTCTTGCCTTCGATTTGGGCGTGCTCCATCGCAAGGAGCACGAGATCGGCGTCGCAGAATCGCTGCTGACGTCTTTGCTTTACATCGGCATCGGCGTTGCATTTTCGGGCGTCGTCTATTTGATCTACTTCCAATCCGCGCCGGTCAACGGTCTCGATTCGCAACTCGCGATCGTCGACGACGCTCAACGTGCGTGGCTTGCCGTCGAGCTTTATCTCACCGGATTCATTCTGGAGAAGACGCTGGCGCTGGACAACATCTTCGTCATTTCCCTGATCTTTGCCTACTTTGCGGTCCCACGGCTCTATCAGCACCGCGTTCTGTTTTGGGGCATCATCGGGGTGATCGTGCTGCGCGCCGTGATGATCGGCGCCGGCGCGGCGTTGGTCGCGCAGGCGAGTTGGGTTCTCTATGTATTTTCCTTATTTTTGATCTGGACCGGCTTCATGATGCTGCGTAAGCAGCAAGAGATCGATCTGTCGAAGAATCCAATCCTCTTATTTCTGAAGAGGCGAATGCGCGTGAGCGAGACGCTCCACGGCAACAAATTCTTCGTGCGCAAGCCCGATACGCGGACCGGTCGCGTCGTGTTGTGGGCGACGCCGCTGTTCCTGGCGTTGGTAATGATCGAGATCGCCGATCTCGTATTCGCGATCGACTCGGTGCCGGCAATTTTCGCAATCACTTCGGATCCGTTCATTGTTTACACGTCGAACATTTTTGCCATTCTGGGTTTGCGAGCGCTCTATTTCGCGCTGGCGGCGATGATCCATCGCTTCCACTATCTCAAGTACGCTCTTGCGGCCACGTTGATCTTCATCGGCGCGAAGATTTTCGCGGGCGACTTGTTCCCAGGCGGGAAAGTCCCAGCCGAATGGTCGCTCGCCATTACGACGGGTCTGCTCGTTGCCGGCGTCTTGTTCTCGCTCTTGGTGACAAACCGCGCGCCCGCGTCGCCCGAACGCCGCTGAACTAGCGATGTCTTCCAAACCTAGCGATAAGGGACGGGGCTTGAGATCGGCGGGCAAGACGCATTAACATCGGCCCCGAACAAAATTTGGGGACGGTAATGGTACGTGTTTTCAGGTGGCTGGGGCTGATCGTGCTGGTGCTTGTGGGCGCCGGGGCAGCGATTTATTTCAGCGGCAATACGCTTGCTGTGATCGTTTGGCTGTCCAAGCCCACGCATGGTTGGGATTTGTCGCGCAAGGCGCCGGCGCCCGACTATGCGCAGGCTTCGTCTTGGGCAGCGCGGCCGGGAATGACGAGCCCGGCCGATCTCGCTCCGGCGGGGATTGCGAACGCGGCGGGGGAGCGGATGGTCGACGTCTTTTTCGTACACCCGACCGGATTCTTGAACGGCAAAGAGTGGAACTCGCCGCTCGATCCCAACAGCCGCACGGAAGAAAATACGAAATGGATGATCGCCAATCAGGCGAGCGCGTTCGGCGGGTGCTGTAATATCTATGCGCCGCGTTATCGGGAAGCATCGATTTTCCGCTATCTGTCGGCGCCGCCGGACATCGTCGAGAAGACGATGGATTTCGCCTATGCCGATGTGGTGCAGGCGTTCGAGTATTTCCTGGCGCACGAAAGCAATGGGCGACCGTTTATTATCGCGAGCCACAGTCAAGGCACGACGCATGCCTTCCGTTTGATTCAGGACCATATCGACGGCAAGGCGATTGCCGCGCGGATGGTTGCGGGTTATTTGATCGGCAGCCAGGTAACGAACGCACAGGCGAATTCCCTGAAAACAGTGACGGTGTGCAACGCGCCGGGCGACACCGGCTGCATCGTTCATTGGGCCGCGTTCGGCGACGGCGGCAAGCCGGGTCCCGAGATGGCGGGGCTCGTTTGCGTCAATCCGTTGAGCTGGAAGCGCGACGGACCGCGAGCGCCTGCGACTTTGCATAAGGGCGGCGTGCCGATGAGCGGCACTTTTTCACTTAGGTTTTGGGGCGACGATACCGCGCAAGGGGTCACGTTCGGGCCGCTGAAAGCACCGATCCCGGCATAGCTGGGCCGAGTGCAAAGACGGGCTTCTGTATGTCGCCGACCAAACGGGTGGGCCGTTCGGTTGGGGCGACATGGGGGGCAAGAACTATCACGGGCTCGACTATCCCCTGTTCCACATGGATATTCGCGAGAATGCGCGGGTTCGGGCTGCGGCGTATCTTCAAGCGGCCGGTGAAGCGGCGGGGCTACCCAAGGGGGCGGCAACCGTGATGCCAGTTCCTCATTGAGCTTTGGCGCGCGCCCGGCGAAGATGGATGCGTAAACCCCGAAGGCGAAACGATCTCAGATGCGAATGAAACTGCAGTTGGTTGCGTTGTGTCTTGCGGCTCCGGCGATGGCTGGATGCTCCATGTTCGGCAGCGATGCGCCCGTGCGCGAGGTCGGCGCCCGGCCGGTCGGGAAATTGACGACGGAATGCGCCCGGCTGCAGCCTTTGTTCGGGCCGGAAGATCAGGAACTCACGCGCGAGAAAATGGATGCAGGCCTCAAGGTCGAGCTTGGCAAGTGGGATACGAACGCCGACGGCGCGCTGACCAATCGCGAGGCCGAGCCGCTGAACGACGCGCTGCGGGCCGAAAATGTCGGCGCCTCGCCGGTGACCGATTGGAACGCGGACGGGCAGATCAGCTTTCAAGAATTCGCGGCCGGCTGGCGGACGATGTTCGAACTGTGCGACCGCAATCGCAGCAAGTCGGTGTCGTTTCGCGAACTGGGCTATTCGCCCAATGTAACGGCTCCGCGTGTAGCGCCGTCGGCGCCAAAGAAACCGCAGACTCCCGATGGCGCCAGCGAGCGGCCGAAGTCGGGATACTAGCGCGCATCATCCCTCCACAACCGGTCGACGAAATCGCCGCTCCGGTTACCACGGCTGGGTTGCGCGTGGGCCACGGAGGGCAATGAAAATACAACCACCTGTCGTGGCTTATTGACCTCACTCGCCTTGCGATTGATGATCGCACGTTGTCGTGTGGGGGGCACACGGTGAGTATTTTACCTGTCTTAGCGGTGGTGGTTTTCGGGGCTTTCGCGGGCCCCGCAATCGTGCCTGCGGGACAAACGGTGGCGGCTTCGAAAGCTGCGCCGGAGGTTGGACGCTGGACGGATGTTCGCTTGGTCGGCGAACTGCGGGACAAGGACACGGTCAAGATCGATGTCATCACGGCGGGTGAGGAACAGAGTTCCTCGTTCGACCAATGTTCGGCGTCTGCCGATGTCGTGCTGTGCCGCATTCTCGTCTCGGCCGTCAATGTGGCGGCGATACTCGGATCGAGCATTCCGGGGAATTAGTTCGCGATCGAGCGGCGTGTGCCGCTCGAAGCTGCCTCCCGCCCGTTGCCCGGCTTGAACGGGGGAGAGGTTATGTCGGCTGGTTTGCGTTTTGGAGTTGCCGCTTTCGCACTGTCGCTCGGGGCGTGTGCCTATGGCGAGAAGTCGTTTGACAAATTCTCCGCGAAACATCCGGGCGCCGACCTGCTGCCGGTCGAATTCGTCAAACAGAAAGAAGCCGCCGATTGCGGGGCCGCCGCGCTGACCAGCGTCGGCCGGTTTTGGGGTACGGACGTGGCGCCGGGTTCGATTTTGAAGGAATGGTCGCCGGCCAATCGCGCCTTCGGATATTCGATCGCGGAGCTGCACGGCGTGTCCGATCGGTTGGGGCTTGCATCGTCGCGCCTGCTCGAGCAGCCGGACTATATTTTCGATTTTGTCGAGGACGGCGTACCCGTGATCGCGCCTATCTCCAAGCCTTATCAGCGCCAGGATGTGTTCGACTTCATGGTGTCGTCGATGTTGGCGCGCGTGGTGGTTTCGGCGTTCATCGAAAGCCCAACGGTCAATCATTATGTCGTGGTGTTGGGCAGCGACGATCAACTGGTCTACGTGCTCGATCCGCAGGACGGCTATCGTGTCGTGCCGCGCGGCGAGTTCGTCGAGCAATGGAGCGATCTGACGCTTAAGTTTCTGCCCGACGCGGGCGAGAGCGTTGCGGCGTTCGCGCCCTATCGGGCGGCCGCGGAGATTTCGGCGTTCGACGAGCCGGCGGCTTCCGCGGCGGCGCCGGGCGCAACGGAGGACATTGCGGCGCACGACGCCGCCATGGGTCTTACCGCTGAAGGTGCGGGCATAACACGCGCGCCATAGGCGGGGGGCGCGGGCCTTCCAGCCGCGTTCGATCGGACGATGCCACCAGCAAGCGTCCGGCCAACATCGAACGCGCGGAAGGCCCGCAGAAATTCAACTCTGAGCCCCACCGCCCCGCGGTTGGGGCGGTTGGGTTTGAACTTATGTTGGCTTGTTGCCCGCTTCCTTCTTTCTGCCTTTCCTCAACTCCGCCGCCTCGATCACGCCGTCGCCGTTGCGGTCGGCGCGCATGGCTTGGGCGCGGGTTTTGCCGGCGAATTCGTCGGGGCTTACAGTTCCGTCGAGGTTCCAGTCGGCGTATTTGATCGGGTCGAGGCCGTCGCGGTTTTGGTCGTAGGGCGGGCGTTTTGTGCCGTCGGGATCGTTCTTGGCGCGCCAGGCGTCGAGGCGGGCTTTGCGCTCGGCGCGGCGGGTGTCGTTGAATTTTTGGAATTCGAGCGGGTCGAGTTGACCGTTGCCGTTTGCGTCAGCACCGGCGAACTGCGCGGTGAGGCCGGCGTCCACTTCCGTGCGGGTGACGCGTCCGTCTTTGTCGGCATCGAATTGCATCAGGCGCGTATAGGCACCAGGCGTGCCTTCGCGCTTGGGCTTGCTCGCACTCATCCAGTCACCGCCCCATTCGGCAGCGATCGCTGCCGCCGCGGCGCTTGCCAATACCAATGCGACGCCCGCGCCGGCGGCTAGCCACTTTTTGTTCACGATCATTTTGCGCTCCTCTGCGTTGAAGATGCCGGATGTTGACTCAAATTGGCCACCGGCGCCGGGGACTTTGGTCACCGTGCGTGTCGCGCCATGCGGTTGACACAATTGGTTACAATGTTCCGGCTTCCGCCGTTTCCATTGCTTTCGCAGATCAGCACAATCCACTCCGCATGAGCGAAGCAGGCCCCCACATCCTGGTCGTCGACGACGCGCGCGAGATTCGCGATTCGCTTGTGAAATATCTCGGTACGAACGGCTTTCGCGCCATGGGCGCGGACAGCGCGGCGGCGGCGCGGCGGGCAATCAAGACGCACGCCTTCGATTTGATCGTGCTCGACGTGACGATGCCGGGCGAGGATGGCTTGAGTTTCTGCCGCTCGCTGCGCGAAACGAGCGACGTGCCGGTGTTGTTCCTGACGGCGCGGGGCGAGGATGTCGATCGCATTGTCGGGATCGAGATCGGTGGCGACGACTATGTGACCAAGCCCTTCAATCCGCGCGAACTATTGGCGCGTATCGGGGCGATCCTTCGGCGCGCACGGGCGCTGCCGCCCAGCGCGCAGCCAATGGCGGGGCGGATCAGGTTCGATCGCTGGATACTCGATCTCAAGCGGCGCGAGCTTGTGGGCGAGGACGGCGTCGGGGTGGCGCTGTCGAGCGGCGAGTACCGGTTGCTTTCGGTGTTGATCGAGCGACCGAACCTCACTCTTACGCGCGATCAGTTGCTGGACCTTACGCGCGGGCGGGACGCCACCTTGTTCGATCGCAGCGTCGATAACGCAATCATGCGCTTGCGGCGCAAAATCGAGGACGATCCGCGCAATCCGAAGATCATCAAGACCGTGTGGGGCGGCGGCTATGTGCTGGCCGCCGAGCCGGTGACGGCGTGACGGCGCGGTGGCGCCTTCCGATGTGGCTGGAATTGTCGCTGGCGGTCCTTGTTGCCCTGCTTGCTTCGAATGCGGTGACGTTCGCGCTGGTCGAGGCCGAGCGGCAGCACGAAATCAGATCGGAACGGATGAGCGCGATCGAGGATCGCATGTCGACGGTGGCGGGTCTGCTGTTGCGGTTGCCGGAGAGCGAGCGTGCGGCATTGCTCAGGGTCGCCTCGGTTCGGCGCGAGCGCGTTTCGATCGGCGCCGTTCCGCGTGTTGCGGCCGATGCGGCGCGCGACGGCGACGCGGAGGCGCGCTTGAAAGCGGCACTCGATGGTTTGCCGATCGGCGAGGTGCGCATCGCCAAGCGCGGCAGTCCCGACTTGAGTTGGCTGTTCGGCGGACGCAAGCGCAGCGGTCATGAACGGTTGAGCGTTGCCGTCGCGTTCGGGCCGAAGCAGTGGCTGAACGGCGAGTTCGTCTGGCCGCCGGGACTGAGTCTTTTGCCGGCACTGTTGCTATCGGTCGCTGTGGCGTCGATTGCGTTGGTGGCGGTTGCGGTGTGGCTTGCCTATCGCTTGTCGGGGCCGCTGCAGCGTTTATCGGCGGCCTCGGCCGAGATGGCGCAGGGCAGGGCGGTGGCGCCGGTGCCCGAGACGGGGCCGCATGCGCTGCGCCATGCGGCGCAATCGTTCAACGCTATGTCGCGGCGTCTGATGGCGATGTTCGACAATCAACGCGTTCTTCTCGGGTCCATCGCGCACGATCTGCGCACGCCGATCACCGCACTCAAGATTAAGAGCGAGTTCATCGCGGATGGCGAATTGCGGGAACGGATGAACGCCAGTCTCGACGAGCTGCAGGCGATGACCGAGGCCGCGTTGGAGGCAGCACGCACCGGCATGAGCGAGGAGGCTCTGCGTGAGGTCGATGTCGCGGCGCTGGTCGAAAGCATGTGTGCCGATCTCTCCGATATGGGCGGGGCGGTCGCGTTTGCCGAGGGTGCGGCGGTGAAGGCACTGTGCCGGCCGAACGAGATCCGGCGCGCGGCACGCAACCTGATCGAGAACGCGATGCGCTATGGGCTGCGTGCGCGTGTCGCGGTGCGCGAACAAGGCGCGCGAATCGGAATTGTCGTGGACGACGACGGACCAGGCCTAAAACCCGAGGAGATCGAGCGGGTGTTCGATCCATTCGTTCGGCTTGAGTCGTCACGCAGTTCCGAGACCGGCGGATTGGGTCTTGGCCTCACCCTCGCGCGCGCGGTCGCACGCGGACATGGCGGCGACATCGTGCTTGAGAACCGCGAGGGTGGCGGGTTGCGGGCGACGCTGACGTTGATGCGCGGCTGAGCGGCGCGTCCGTCAACGCCGGGTCTCGCGTGGCTCGAACGGCCGCAACGACGTCGGGCTAACCCGCAATTTCGGTGAGGCGGGGGCACAATGTGGGAATTCGGCACTGGCGGTTTGGCGCGCAGCAGGCAGAATGACGCTCGCTTCGCGCAACCGACGGCAAACATGCCGCGGACCAAGTTCAAGGGAGACTATGCATGACGGCCAAGACGGGAACAGACGCAGGCATGCCCGAACTCAGGCGCGTGTTGGGGCCGTGGCAGCTGACGGCGCTGGGTATCGGCGCGATCGTCGGGGCTGGGATATTCGTCATCACCGGCACCGCCGCGGCCGAGTATGCGGGCCCGAGCATCGTGTTGTCGTTCGTGGTGGCCGCGATCGGCTGTTTGTTCGCGGGGCTGTGTTACGCCGAGCTTGCGGCGATGATCCCGCAATCGGGCAGTGCCTACACCTATGCCTATGCTTCGTTCGGCCGGTTCGCGGCTTGGATCATCGGCTGGGACTTGATGTTGGAATACGGCATGGCGGCGGGCGCGGTGTCGGTGGGATGGGCCGGCTATTTCGTGGCCTTCATGAACAATATCGGATTGAGTTTGCCTGCAGCTTTGACGTCGGCTCCGGTTGCGGCAACGGCGGGCGGTTTGGTGTTGACCGGGGCGCTGATCAACCTGCCCGCGGTGGCGATCGTCGTTTTCCTTACGACGCTGTTGCTCGTGGGTATTCGAGAGTCGGCCGGCGTCAATGCCTTGATGGTGTTGTTGAAGGTCGGGATCGTGATCCTGATTATTTTGTTCGGGCTGCCGCTGATCAATATGGACAACCTGACGCCGTTCATTCCGGAAAATAAGGGCGAGTTCGGCGAGTTCGGCTGGAGCGGCATCTTGCGGGCGTCGGGGGTAATCTTCTTTGCCTATATCGGCTTCGACAGCGTTTCGGTTGCCGCCCAAGAGGCGCGCAATCCGCAACGCGATTTGCCCATCGGCATTTTGGGGTCGTTGGCGATCTGCACGGTACTCTACATCCTCATGTCGCTGACGATGACCGGATTGGTGCCTTATGAGGAACTCGGCGTTGCTAACCCCGTGTCGGTGGCCATCGGCGGCGCGCCGGAGCTCGCGTGGCTTCTGCCGTGGGTGAACTTGGCCGCAATCACGGGCTTGTCGACGGTGATCTTGGTGTCGCTCTACGGGCAGACGCGCATCCTCTATGCGATGTCGAACGACGGCATGTTGCCGTGGTTCTCGAAAGTCAGTCCCAAGACCAGCACGCCGGTGGCGGCCACGATCGTCACGGGCGGTTTCGCGGCTTTTCTGGGCGGGGTGTTTCCCATCGACGTCTTGGGCGAGTTGGTTTCGATCGGGACGTTGCTTGCCTTCGTGCTGGTTTGCATCGCAGTGATCGTGCTGCGTTACACCCATCCCGATGTGAAGCGTCCGTTTCGAGCGCCGTGGTCGCCGGTGGTGCCGCTGCTGGGTGTGCTGGTGTGCGGTGCGATGATGGCGGGCTTGCCGGGCGACACCTGGATCCGGCTGGCGGTTTGGTTCGGCATCGGACTCGTCATCTTCGCGCTTTACAGCGTGCGTCACGCGCCGAAGGAGCCGAAGTTCTCGCTCGATTTTGCGGCGAAGAAATAGCGACTAAGCGATCCAAGCGGCGGCGATACGGCCCACTTCGGCCAGCACCGCTTGGTCTTCGTCGCGGATGTCGTCGGCGGGGCCGGCGGTGTTGTAGTAGGCGGTCACGACGATCGGCGCCTTCCCGGGCGGCCATGCAATCGCGATGTCGTTGACCTTTCCGGCGATGTCGTCGTAGCCCGTGCCGGTCTTGTCGCCCGCGCGCCAGTCTTTCGGGAGTCCGGCTCGAAGGCGTTTCACCCCCGTCTGGGTGTCGATCGTCCACTGGATCAGCAGATCGCGCGAGCGCTGCGTGAGCACGCGGTCCGTCAGCAGGATCATCTCGATCGTGGCGGCCATCGCTTCGGGCGTGGTCGTGTCGCGCTCGTCGCCGGGTACAACGCGGTTCATCTCAGGCTCGTAGCGGTCGACGCGCGTGACGGTGTCCCCGAGATCTCGGAAGAATTGCGTGAGGCCCGCGGGACCGCCCAGGCGTTTCAACAGCAGGTTTGCGGCCGGGTTGTCGCTTTGCTTCTGGGCGGCCTCGGCCAGCGCGCCAATCGTCATGCCGCCTTTGTCGAGGTTGGCTTCGGTCACCGGCGCGTGCGCGATCATGTCGGCCTTGGTGTAGGGAACGAATGCGTCGAGCTTCACCTTGCCGCGGTCGGCCTCGCGCAGGATCGCGGCAGCGAGCGGCAGCTTGAACGTCGAGCACATGGCGAAGCGCTCGTCCTCACGATGTGCTAGGCGCCGGCCCGTGGCGGTGTCGAGGATGCACACGCCCAGACGGCCGCCGGATTTCTGCTCGAGCTCGACCAGTGCACGCTTGTCGAGGTCGACCCTCGGTTTGGCGTGAGCCAACGAGGCCAAGCATGGGATGCCGGCAAGGCATGCCAACGCGCTTCTGCGGGAGAGGTGTGTCATTGCCGAAACTGAGCACGCGCTTGAGCCGTCCGCCAGTGATGCGGATCACGAGCCGTGCAGGTTCAAAACGCCCGCCAGTGGCCTGCGGCGCGCAGGCGGTCGACGAAGATTTGTTCGTAAGCTTGTTCGGGTGCCTCGCGGGCCAACGCGTCCATGCATTCGGCGTCGGCGCCGATCAGTATGCGCCATTTTTCCTGGCGCACGCCGTCGAGGATAATCGTCGCGGCTTCGGCGGCGGAGGTGGGGGCGTTCGCTTCGAATTGGCGCGCCGTTTCCTTCATCATTTGCTGGATTTGTTCGTCGGTCATCACGTCGACGGGCATGCCCATCGCCTTCATCGAGCGGCGCGCGTCGGCTATTTCCTTCGGCGTCATCTCGCCGATGGTGTGGCCGGTGAGGACTTTTCGCGAGTTCTCGACGATCGAGGTGCCGATATGGCCGGGCATGACGACCGAGCATTTCACATGCGGCGCGTTGATGCGGAAATCGTTGATCAAGCCTTCGGTGAAGCCCTTGACCGCGAACTTCGCGGCCGGATAGGCGGTGTGCGATCGTAAGGGGCCGAGGGATGCCCAGAAGCCGTTGACGCTGGAGGTGTTGACGATGTGGGCTTCGTTCGCCTTTAGAATCATGTCGATGAAGGCGCGGCAGGAATAGTAGACGCCGTACCAGCAGACGTTGAACGTGCGCTCCCATTCCTCGCGCGGGCTCTTGATGAAACTGGGGCCGCCGCCGATGCCGGCATTGTTGAACAGCAAATGGATGCGGTCAGTGTCGAGTTCGCGCGCGACGGCGTCGCGAAACCTCCGAATTTGTTCTTCGTTCGAGACGTCCGCGACGTGGGTGGCGACTCGCGTGCCTTGCGGCGCGTTCGTCAGACAGAGGCGCTTGGTTTCGGCCATGTTCTCGGCCGAAACGTCGCATATGGCGACGGTGCAACCTTCGGCGACCAGCTGTCGGGCCAACTCGCGCCCCATGCCCGTACCGCCGCCGGTGATGACGGCGATTTTTCCCGCGAAGTCTTTCATGTGAGTTTCTCCTGTAAGGGGATGGTATGGCATGCGCACGTCTTGTCCAACAAAAGCTTGTCATCCCGGGCGTTAGTCGAGCCCAACTCTGAAGGAGTTGGCTGCGAGACTTATGACCCGGGACCCAGGAGTGACGGGTGCTGAGATCGTCACTCCTGGGTCCCGGCTCGCTGACTTTTCCGACGAAGCTTCGCTTCGGGAAAAATCGCGTCCGGGATGACACTGATAGTTTTTGATGCCTAAGCCGCCGCGCCGGCTTCGATCATCCGGTCGATCTCGGCCGGTGTGACGCCGCATTCGGTGAGGATGTTGCGGGTATGTTGGCCGATGCCGGGCGCCATTTGGGGGCGCCGTTTCGCTTCGCCTGCGACATAGATAGGGCTGTCGACGGTGCGCAAACCGGCGTGGCCTGCGAATTCGGGGAGGAAGTTGTTGGCCGCGACTTGCGGACAGTCGCGGTGGTCGCCGGATTTGGCGATAGGCCCGAAGGTGACGCCCGATCTCTCGAACAGCGAACGCCAATGGGGCCAGTCGCGCGTGACGAAGACCTGCTCCATTTCGTGAACCAAGGCGGCTGTGTTGGCGCGACGGTCCTCATGCGTCGCGAAGCGCGAATCGTTTGTCCATTCGCGCTTGCCAATGGCGTCAAGCAGTAGCGGCCATTCGCGTGTATGGTTGATCATGACGAGCATGAACCAGCGCCCGTCGCTGCAGCGATAGATTTCCGTTAAGGCGCCGCGTTGGCCACGCTGCAGACCGACCGACATGTCGGCGTCGTTGAGGGTGGCTTGCACATAGCAGCTGTTCGACCAAATGCCATTCGCGAGCAAGGAGGTGGAGACGACGCTGCCCTTGCCGGTGCGCTGGCGTCTGTAGAGCGCTGTGGCGATGGCGGCGTAGAGCGCCATGGCGGTCGGATGATCGCCCATGCCCGGCGTCGCCATTGCGGGTTCGCTTTCGCGCGTCGGGCGGACCGCGTCCATCAACCCCGAGCGCGCCCAATAAGCGGTGGCGTCGTAGCCGGTGCGGTTCATTTCGGGGCCGTCTTCGCCGTAAGGCGTGAGCGAGGCGTAGATCAGGCGTGGGTTCAGCGCGGACGGGTCTTCCGGACGCAGCCTCAGGCGGTCGCGAATGGGGCCGGGGTAGTTCGTGATGAAGACATCGGCTTTGCGCAGCAGCGTTTCGAATACAGGGCGCGACGCGTCGTGCTTGAGGTCGAGCGCCAGGCTTTCTTTGTTCCGGTTGTCGAGTGTCCAAAAATAATCGCTGTTGGCCGTCGGCATGCCGGGAAGTTTCATCAGTTGGCGGTAGCTATCTCCTGCGCCAGGCGGTTCGATCTTGATCACGCGGGCGCCGAAGTCGGACAAGATGGTCGCGGCGGCGGGACCCGCGATGAAGCTTGCGCAGTCGATGACGAGCAGGTCGCCGAACAACGATGCCATGCGCTGAATTCTCCGGAAAGACGAAGATGCGGGGCTGATACTATCAATAGGAGCGGTTTCAAACACAAGATCGTGAGGCATTTCCGCCACCCGCAGGGCTCGGTGCGCTTGCGGAGCTAGCCCCGGTTGATATGGTCCCGGCGGTTTGAAAACGATGGGGATTCCCGGACATGTTGTTTGGCAAGTTTGTATGCGTCGTATCGGCGATGGCTCTGACGGTCGTGCCTGCGTTGGCCGCCGACGCGAAGCCTGTGAAGACGAGCGACTTAGCGAAGTTGGTCGCCATTCCCCATCAGCAATTCGCACTGAACAACGGCCTTAGGGTCATCGTGCACACCGATCGCAAAGCGCCTGTCGTGGCGGTATCGGTTTGGTACGGCGTCGGCTCGAAGCACGAGCCGAAAGGCAAGACAGGCTTTGCGCATTTGTTCGAGCATCTGATGTTCAACGGATCTGAAAACGCGCCGGGCGATTACTTCGAACCTCTGCAGCAAGTGGGCGCGACGGATTTCAACGGCACGACGTGGCTTGATCGCACGAACTATTTTCAGACGGTGCCGACGGGGGCGTTGGAGCGGGCGCTGTTTCTGGAGAGCGACCGCATGGGCCATCTGCTGGGCGCGGTGACGCAAGAGAAGCTCGATAACCAACGCGGCGTGGTGCAAAACGAAAAGCGCCAGGGCGACAACCAGCCTTACGGTCTGGTCGAGTATGCGACGTTCGAGAGCTTGTTTCCCAAGGGCCATCCCTATCATCACTCGACGATCGGCTCGATGGCCGATCTCGACAGCGCCAGTCTCGACGACGTGAAGAAATGGTTCGTCGACAATTACGGACCGAACAATGCGGTGCTGGTGCTGGCCGGGGATATCGATGTGCCGACCGCCAAGCGTTTGACCGATAAGTACTTCGGCGACATTGCCCGCGGAACGCCGCTCAGGACCGTCGACGCGCCGGTGCCGACGCTCGGCGCGCCGAAGTCCGAGGTGATGAAGGACCGGGTTGCCACGACGCGGATCCACCGCATGTGGGCGGTGCCGGGATTGAACGACAAGCACGCCATACCGCTGCAGGCGGCGGCGACGATCTTGGGCGGGTTGTCGAGTTCCAGGCTCGACAACGCGCTGGTGCGGTCCGAGAAAATCGCGGTTGCGGTGACCGCCGACACCCAAATCTTTCAGCATGCCGGTGTGTTGACGGTGACTGCCGATGTCAAGCCGGGCGGTGACGCGGCGAAGGTGGCGCAACGACTCGACGACGTGATCGCCGAGTTTCTGCGCAACGGACCCACCGCGGACGAATTGAGCCGGGCCTCGACAGTGATGGTCGGACGGCAAATTCGCGGCTTCGAAGCGGTCGGCGGCTTCGGCGGCAAGGCGACCGCTTTGGCGGAAGGCTTGCTCTATTCCAACAATTCCAATTTCTACAAAAAGGAATTGGCGGTTTGGGCGTCGCTGACCCCGGCCGTGGTTCAGGCGAGCGCGAAGCAGTGGCTGTCGCGTCCCGTCTATTCCTTGACCGTCGAGCCCGGCGAGCGCACCGAAAGCGGTGCGGAACGCGGCGGCGACGACGGGCTGAAGGTCGTTTCGATCTCGGCGCCGAGCAACTATCGCGATCCGAACGCGGAGTATCAGGGATCGGCGCCGCGCGTGGCGGTCGATCGCTCGAAGCTGCCGAATGTCGGCGCACTGGCGAGCCTCGATTTCCCGGCGATCGAGCGGGCGAAGCTGTCGAACGGCATCGATGTGGTGTTCGCGCGGCGGACCTCGGTTCCGACCGTCTTGGTTTCGGTCGGGTTCGACGCGGGCTATGCGGCCGATCCGAAGTCCGCGCTGGGCACGCAGTCGCTGATGCTGAGCTTGATGCGCGAAGGCACGACGACGCGCAACAGCCTTCAGATCGCGGAAGAAAGCGAAAGGTTGGGGGCGAACGTCACTACCGGGGCCTCGCTCGACCGGACGGCGGTCGCGCTCGACGCATTGTCGCCCAATTTGGCGGCGTCGCTCGATCTGTTGTCGGACATCGTGCGCAATCCGGCGTTCGCGGCGGGCGAAGTCGAACGCTTGCGCGGGCAACAATTGGCGCGCATTTCGTCCGAGCTGAACAACCCGAACGCCATTGCCGGGCGCACGCTGATGCCGTTGTTGTTCGGATCGGCGCATCCTTACGGCGTGCCGCCGAGCGGTTTGGGCGATCCGGCCGTCGTGGCGAAGGTCACGCGCGAGGAGTTGATGTCGTTCCATAGCCAGTGGCTGAGGCCCGACACGGCGCGCATCGTCGTGGTCGGCAATACCACGATGGCGGCCATTGTGCCCCTGCTGGAAAAGAGCTTCGGCACCTGGACAGCGCCCGCGGCGCTGAAGCCGCTGAAGGCGTTCGGCGTGGCGACTCCTGCGCCCAAGTCGCGCATCGTGCTCGTCGACCGGCCGAAGTCGCCGCAATCGGTGATCTCGGCGGGACAGATTTTGGACTCCAAGGGCCGCGACGATCTCGTCACGCTGCAGGCGGCGAACGAAATCTTGGGCGGCAGCTTCCTGTCGCGCATCAATACCAATCTGCGCGAGACAAAGGGTTGGTCCTACGGCGTGCGCAGCCAGGTGTTCGAGTATCTGGAAAGCGCGCCGTTTAACATCCGTGCGCCGGTGCAAGCCGACAAGACCGGCGATTCGATCAAGGAGTTGCTCAGCGACATGAAGGCGTTCCTGAGCGACAAAGGCGTGACTGCGGCGGAGCTTGAACGTACCGTTAACGGCAATGTGCGCGAGTTGCCGGGAAGCTTCGAGACCTCAGGCGCGGTGCTGGGAGGCGTGCTCAACATCGTCAATTTCTCGCGCGCGGACGACTATTATGAAAAGCTCGCGGGCAAATACACGGCGATGACGGCGGCCGAGATCGACGCGGCGGGACGGGCAAAGCTCGATCCGTCGAAACTTTTGTTCGTGATTGTGGGCGATGCGTCCGTGGTGCGCCCGCAGCTCGATCAATTGGGGCTGGATGTTGAGGTGATCGCGGCGCCGGTCCTGCAGTAGGTTTGGCATTGGGTGCGGGTTGCGCCCGCGCCCAATGTCGCTATCGTGTTCCCCAAGGGCACAGGATGAGGCCCAACGGGAGGATGTATGGCCGACGCCGTTGCGGCGCCGTTGAGCGGCGTTTCGATTCCAAGCGTTTCGATTCCAGACGACGTCAAGCGTCACCGGACCTACGCGCTCGTCATCCTGACGCTGGCCTATACGTCGAGCTATCTCGACCGCACGATCGTCGGGGCGGTGGCCGAATACATCAAGAAAGACCTCGCTCTTTCGGACACGCAACTTGGGCTTTTGACCGGATTTGCGTTCGCGGTGTTCTATGCGACGCTTGGCATTCCGCTCGCGCTTTTGTCCGACCGGATGAACCGGCGCAACATCGTGGCGGGGGCCGTCACGGTGTGGAGCGTGATGACCGTCTTTTGCGGCATGGCGACGAACTATACGCAGCTTGTGATCGCGCGCATCGGGGTCGGAATCGGCGAGGCGGGGTCTTCGCCACAATCGCATTCGATGATCGCCGACATGTATGCGCCGCACGAGCGCTCGCGCGCTTTGGCGTTCTATGCTCTCGGCGTTTATTTGGGCGGTATGCTGGGGTTCATGATCGGGGCGCCAGTCGCGGAAGCGTGGGGTTGGCGCGCGGCCTTCTTCGTTGTCGGATTGCCCGGCCTTTTGATCGCCGCCTTGATCTATTTCACGGTGCAGGAACCGCAACGCGGTTTGTCCGATGGACTGTCGCCCACAGCGCGCAAGACGCAATCGTTCGCGGAGGCAATCGCGGCGCTGGCGGCGGCGTTTGCGTTCATATGGAAATCCAAGGCGTGCCGGCATGTCGTGATCGGCCTGACGCTGACCTCGTTCGTGGGTTACGGCGGCGTGATGTGGGCGGCGCCGTTTTTGAAGCGCACGCACGGGATTTCAGGGCTTGAGATCGGGCTGATCTTAGGCCCCATCGTGGGTATGCTGGGCGGGGCGGGCGCTTTGTTGGGCGGATATCTTGCCGACCGTATGGCGCGCTCGGACTTGAGGTGGAATGCGTGGGTGATCGCGGTGGCGAAATTCATCGCGGCGCCTTTGATCTTGATGTTTTATCTGACCGACGATTTCAACATGGCGCTGGTTTTCTATCTTCCGGCGTCGGTGTTGGGTGCGTTTTATCTGGGGCCGAGCTTTGCGATCGTGCAAAGCACAGCGCCGCTGGCAATGCGGGCGACGGTGTCGGCGATCATGCTGTTCGTTTTGAACTTCGTCGCGCTCGGTTTCGGCCCGCTGGTGGTCGGCGTTCTGAGCGATGCGCTCAATCCGGCTTATGGCGAGGACTCGCTGCGTTATGCCTTGATGTGCACGTCGTTGATCAACATCTGGGCGGCGGGGCACTATGTATTGGCGGGCACGGCGTTCGCGAAGGAGATGAAGGCGCGCGCTACGCCGTAGGCTTTGCCGCCGCGTTTTCGCAGGCGGCGCGGAAGTCGTAGATAGCCTTCACCTCGTCGACGCAGTCGGGCCAGTTTTGCGATTGGCACCAATAGTCGGCGAGGCCGAGGCGGGCGCACAAGGTCGCAAAGCGCGGGTCGCGGCGGAGGCTCGCGCCGACGAAGCTGAACAACGTCGAGAGACGGAAGGCGCGGCTCATGCCGCGGCCGCCATAGGCCTGGCCGGCGAACGGGCGGCCGGTGTCGAGCGCCTTGAAGATCGCGTCATAGGCGAGGTCGGCGCAGCCGGCTTCGGCGGCGAAGGCGCAGTATTGCAGCACCAAACCTTCTTCGCGTTCGAGCAGTGCGCGCAACGCTTGTTCGCGCTGTGGCTTGGACATTGCAAAGACCATGTGGGCGAAACGCAGGACCGTCGTTTCTTTCGCGGTCATGCCGGCGGGT
>JANOFM010000174.1:0-3452 GCA_031413635.1 Alphaproteobacteria bacterium
GCGATCTCGCCGCGCTTCAGTTCGTCGAGCCCTTCGTTCACGTCCTTGAGTTTGATGCGCCGCGAGATCATTTCGTCGAGTTTGAGTTTGCCCGACATGTAGAAATCGACCAGGCGCGGCATGTCGACGGGGAAGCGGTTCGAGCCCATCAGCGAGCCTTGGATGCGCTTTTCGCCGAGGAAGTCTGCCCCGTGCAGTTCGATGTTCACGCCCACCGGGATCATGCCGATGATGTTGGCGGTGCCGCCGCGGCCTAGCATTTTGAACGATTGTTCGGCGGTCGCCTTCAGGCCGATCGCTTCGAAGGAGTGGTGGACGCCGCCGCCGGTGAGTTCCATGACCTGTTTGACCGGGTCGCCGTCCTTGGGGTTGATCACGTCGGTGGCGCCGAAATGTTTGGCGAGATTCAGCTTCGAGCCTTGCATGTCGATGGCGATGATGCGCCCTGCCCCCGCGATCGCCGCTCCATTTACGCAAGCCAAGCCCACGCCGCCGCAACCGATGACGGCAACGGTTTCGCCCGCGCGCACGTTCGAGGTGTGGACCACGGCGCCCACGCCGGTCATCACCGAGCAGCCGATCAGCGCGGCGCGGTCGAGCGGCATGTCCTTGCGGATTTTCACGCAGGCGTGTTCGTGGATCAGCATTTGCTCGGCGAAGGACGACAGGTTCAAGAACTGGTTCATCGGATCGGCGTCTTTGGCGAGCCGCGGCTTGTCGCCCTTTTGGCGCTTGGTCTCGGGGCTGACGCAGCGCGACAGATGGCCGGTCAGGCAGTGTTCGCAGTGGCCGCAAAAGGCCGAAAGGCAGGTGATAACGTGGTCGCCCACCTTTACGGTGCGAACTTCGGAACCGACCTGCTCCACGACGCCGGCCGACTCGTGACCGATGACGGCCGGCAGCGGGTACGGGTAGAGACCTTCGACAAAATGCAGGTCGGAATGGCAAATGCCGGCTGCCACCGTGCGGATGAGGACTTCATGCGCGCCGGGCTTCGAGATTTGGACGTCTTCGATGGTCAGCGGCTTTTTCACTTCGCGAAGGACGGCGGCTTTCATGGGGTTGCTCCGGCGTTAGACGAATGACGAGGTGGCGCAAATTACGCGACCGGCGCGGGCCCTGTCACCCACAATCACAGCGTTGGTTTGCGGGCAAACCCTAAGGGCGGCGGTTCGGTTTCGTGTTTGATGTCGATGTTGGCGACTTGGGCTGCCGCTGGCCCTTGCGTGCAGGCGCCGAGCATGTCTTTGACCGTCGGTTCGGGCCCCGAGATCAGCAATTCGACCGTGCCGTCGCTGCGGTTCCTGATCCAGCCGTCCAGGCCGCGCGTGGTCGCTTCGCCAATCGCCCATTCGCGATAGCCCACGCCTTGGACTCGGCCTTTTATGCGCAGGCGGAAGATGGTGGTGTCGCTCATTCGAACTCGAGGATCACCGCGTCCACCGGCAAGCTATCCCCGGCCTTGGCGGCTATGCGCTTGATCACGCCGTCGCGATCGGCGCGTAGGACGTTTTCCATTTTCATGGCTTCGACGACGGCCAGCGTTTCGCCTGCCTTCACGTCTTGACCGACATGGGCGCTGATCGACACCACCAGGCCCGGCATCGGGCAGAGAAGGAATTTCGAGGTGTCGGGCGGCGCCTTGACCAGCATGTGGCTGGCCAGCGCCGCCACGCGCGGGCGGCGCACGCTGATGCCCGCGGTCGCGCCGCGATGGACGATGCGGTAGATGTCGGACTTGCGCGAAACCTGCATTGCGATCGGTACGCCCGCGACTTCGCCGGCGAAGACCGGTTCGCCCGGGATCCAGGTGCTTTCGACTTCGATCATGCGCGAGGCTTTGCCCTCGCCCAGTCGCACGGCAATCACGTCGCGACCTTCGGTCATGGTTTTGGCGGGAGACACATCGATGCGATTGAGCGTGACGGTCCAATCCTTCGGCACCGGCGAATGACCGTTGACCTGGCCGGAGATTTTTCGGCGGCGTTCCTCCTCGCGCAATTGCATGAAGACGGCAACCGCCGACATGCGGTCCTTGAGTTCCGGCGTGAGCGCCGTTCCGTCGAAGCCGCCTTTGAATTCCTCGGCGATGAAGTTTGTCGTGATCTTACCCGAGCGAAAGCGCGGATGGATCATCACGGCTTGCAGGAACGGTACGTTGTGCTGGATGCCATCGATGTAGAACTGGTCGAGCGCGTCGGCCATGTGGTCGATCGCGGCTTCGCGGCTGGCTGCGTGGGTGCAGAGTTTGGCGATCATCGGATCGTAGTGGATCGAGATCTCGCCGCCCTCGAAGACGCCGGTGTCGTTGCGGATCGTCTTGCCGGCCGTCACGCCTTCGGCGGGCGGGCGATAGCGCACCAGGCGGCCGATCGAGGGCAGGAAATTGCGATAGGGGTCTTCGGCGTAGATGCGGCTTTCGACGGCCCAGCCCTTGAGCTTCACGTCTTCCTGCTTGATGCCAAGTTTTTCGCCGGCGGCGACGCGGATCATCTGCTCGACGAGATCGAGGCCGGTGATAAGTTCGGTCACCGGATGTTCGACCTGCAGGCGCGTGTTCATTTCCAGGAAAAAGAAGTTACGGTCCTTGTCGACGATGAATTCGACGGTGCCGGCACTTTCGTATTGCACGGCCTTGGCGAGCGCCACGGCCTGCGCGCCCATGGCGGCGCGCGTCTTCTCGTCGAGGAAAGGGGATGGCGCCTCTTCGATGACCTTTTGATGGCGGCGTTGGATCGAGCATTCGCGCTCGCCCAGATGGATGACGTTGCCGTGTTTGTCGCCCAGGACTTGGATTTCGATGTGACGCGGCTCGGTGACGTATTTTTCGATGAAGAGGCGGTCGTCGCCGAACGAGGCTTTGGCTTCGTTCTGCGAAGACTGGATGGCTTGCGCGAGCTCGCCTTCGGCATGGACGATGCGCAGACCCTTGCCGCCGCCGCCGGCCGAGGCCTTGACCATGACGGGGTAGCCGATTTCGCCGGCGATGCGGGCGGCCTCTTTCAAGTCCTTGATCTCGCCGATGTAGCCCGGAACGCAACTGACCTTGGCTTTCGCGGCGAGCTTTTTCGACTCGATCTTGTCGCCCATCGCGGCGATGGCGTGGGCGTTCGGGCCGACGAAGGCGATGCCCGATTTCGCGAGTGCTTCGGCAAAGGCCGTGCGCTCCGAGAGGAATCCGTAGCCGGGGTGAACCGCGTCGGCGCCCGTTGTTTTGCAGGCAGCGACGATCTTTTCCATGTTAAGGTAGGACTGCGCGGACGCAGCGGCGCCGATGAGCACAGCCTCGTCCGCCATCTCGACGTGCAGCGCCGCGGCGTCGGCCTCGGAATAGACCGCGACCGTTTTGATGCCCATCTTGCGGGCGGTCTTGATAACCCGGCAGGCAATCTCGCCGCGATTGGCGATGAGGATTTTTTTGAACATCAGCGTCCCGACGATCTCGCTCTCAT
>JANOFM010000175.1:0-23690 GCA_031413635.1 Alphaproteobacteria bacterium
TAAGTCGCTGCAGCTTTACGCTTTCGCCGATGCCGCCATGATTTGGAACCGCACCAGCGACCCATCCGCATTGTCTGAAGCCAGCCTCAGTTCGGCCGGTCTCGGCGCCCGCATAACTCCGATACCAGGCGTCACCGCGACCTTCGAATTGGCCCAACCGCTGTCCCGCGACGTTTCAGTCACGGGCGACCGCGGTCTTCGACCGTTTGTCACGCTCCAAGTCGGTTGGTAGGTTAATCAGAGCAAGCCATTGATTTATAAGGGGTTATTTTTTTTGCACGACATTTTCTTTCGTGCAGGACTTGACGCTATCGTCGGTAATCCCTAAATCCAAGCCGCGCTTTAGCACTCGGCTCGCCCGACTGCTAACAGCACCTATTTCAACAAGACGAACATCGTAAACCTAGGAGAGAACCTCATGAAGTTCCGTCCGCTCGGCGACCGTGTGGTTGTGAAGCGCGTGCAAGAAGAAACCAAGACGGCAGGTGGCATCATCATTCCCGATACCGCTCAAGAAAAGCCGCAAGAAGGCGAGATCGTCGCCGTCGGCCCTGGTGGCCGCGATGAACGGGGTGAGCGAATCGCTCCGGAAGTAAAGGCCGGCGATCGCATCCTGTTCGGCAAGTGGTCCGGCACCGAAGTGAAGGTCGACGGGCAAGACCTGTTGATCATGAAAGAATCCGACATCATGGGCGTGCTCGAAGGCGCGAAAAGCTCATCGCGGAAAGCGGCGTAAGACCATCCGGTCCGGCCGCTTTTTTATTGAGCATCGAACCTCAGCACCCTGACAACGAAGAGAGACAAATCAAATGGCAGCGAAGGAAGTCAAATTTCATTCGGATGCGCGCAACCGGTTGCTCCGTGGCGTCGATATCCTGGCCGATGCGGTGAAGGTCACCCTCGGTCCCAAGGGCCGCAACGTCGTCATCGAAAAGTCGTTTGGCGCCCCGCGCTCGACGAAGGATGGCGTCACCGTCGCCAAGGAAATCGAACTTTCCGATAAGTTCGAAAACATGGGCGCGCAAATGGTGCGCGAAGTTGCCCAAAAGACCAACGACACGGCCGGCGACGGCACGACGACGGCAACGGTCTTGGCCCAGGCGATCGTGCGCGAAGGCATGAAGTCGGTGGCCGCCGGCATGAACCCGATGGACCTGAAGCGCGGCGTTGCGCTGGCGGTCGAAGCGGTGGTGGCCGACCTCAAGAAGCGCTCGAAGAAGGTCAAGTCGAACGACGAAATCGCGCAAGTCGGCACGATCTCGGCCAACGGCGACGTTGCCGTCGGCAAGATGATTGCCGAAGCGATGGCCAAAGTCGGCAACGAAGGCGTGATCACGGTTGAAGAAGCCAAAAGCCTCGACACCGAACTCGAAGTCGTCGAAGGCATGCAGTTCGACCGCGGCTACATTTCGCCGTACTTCGTCACCAACGCGGAAAAGATGGTGGCCGATCTCGACGAGCCCTACATCCTGATCCACGAGAAGAAGCTCTCGAGCCTTCAGCCGATGCTGCCGATCTTGGAGACGATCGTCCAGACCGGCCGTCCGCTTCTCATCATCGCCGAAGAAGTCGAAGGCGAAGCGCTGGCGACCCTCGTCGTCAACAAGCTGCGTGGCGGCTTGAAGGTCGCGGCCGTCAAGGCTCCGGGCTTCGGCGATCGCCGTAAGGCGATGCTGGAAGACATCGCGACCGTCACCAACGGCGAAGTGATCTCCGAAGATCTCGGCATCAAGCTGGAAAACGTGAAGATCAACCAGCTTGGCCAAGCCAAGAAGGTTCGCATCACGAAAGACGACACCACGATCATCGACGGCGCGGGCAAGAAGAAGGACATCCAAGACCGCGTTGCCCAGATCAAGGCGCAGATCGAAGACACCACGTCGGACTACGACAAGGAAAAGCTGCAGGAACGTCTGGCGAAACTCGCGGGCGGCGTTGCGGTCATCCGCGTCGGCGGTGCGACCGAAGTCGAAGTGAAGGAAAAGAAGGACCGCGTCGACGACGCGCTGAACGCGACGCGTGCAGCCGTCGAAGAAGGCATCGTCCCCGGCGGCGGCGTGGCCCTGCTTTATGCTTCGCGGGCTCTGGCCGGTTTGACCGGCGACGGCGAAGATCAAAAGGCGGGCATCAATATCGTCCGCAAGGCGATCCAATCCCCGATCCGTCAGATCCTCGAAAACGCAGGCGTTGAGGCCTCTCCGGTCGTCAACAAGCTGCTCGAAGGCAAGTCCGCGACCGCAGGCTTCGACGCGCAGCGCGAACAGTATGTCGACATGATCGACGCCGGCATCATCGACCCGACGAAAGTGGTGCGCACGGCACTGCAAGACGCGGCCTCGGTTGCCGGCCTTCTGATCACCACCGAAGCCATGATCGCTGAAAAGCCCGATAACAAGAAGGGCGGCGGCATGGGCGGCGGCATGGGCGGCATGGGCGGAATGGATATGGATATGTGAAGCGCTTCCGAGGGCGCGCGGTAACGCGCGCCCCGGAAACCTTCATCCCCGCGAAAGCGGGGGTCCATCTGAGTCGATGACGGCCCCGGGACTAAAACCCCGGGCCTTTTTTTAGGCCTGCACGCTGCTAGGCGGCGACGAGCCCGCAATCCTCGAGTTCACCTCGATACGCCGCAAAAAGCTCCCGCAATTCCATTGCGTCGCTTTCATGCAGCGGGCCCTGGACATTGAGTCTCGTTTCGAGGTCGCTGGCCGAACGAGACAAGGCGGCGGCACCGGCCATCGCCCCCGAACTTTTCAGCGAATGCGCGATGCGGACCGCCTCGGCCGTCGCCGCCCTGTCGCCCGCGATCTTCGACAGGGCTTCCAGCTTTGTCACCGCATCTTCCAGGAAAGTATCGATCAACAGTCGCAGCATCTCATCGCCCGAATCGGCACGAAACCTCTCGATGACATCGAGGTCCAAGACCGACGGCGCCGCCTCGTCCGTCGTGGTCTTCGGCGTGGCCTCATGAAAGCGACCTGTACCGCGCACTGCGTCGCCAATCGCTATCAACAGTTCTTCCTTGCGGAACGGCTTGCCGACATGGCCATTCATACCCGCGGCGCGACATTGCTCAATGTCGTGCGAGAACGCATTGGCGGTCAGCGCTACGATCGGTACGCGCGATTCCGGCCCCTTGAGCGAACGTATCGCTTTCGTCGCGTCGAGCCCGTCCATCTCGGGCATGTGAACGTCCATAAGAACGATATCGTAAGGTACGCGGCGCACCGCTTCGATCGCCTCCAGCCCGTTGCCCGCAACATCGGGCGTAATATCGAACTTCGAAAGCACCGAACGCACGACCAATTGGTTGGTCGCGTTGTCCTCGGCGACCAGCAGTCGCAACGGCCGGCCGTACGATGCAATGGCCGCCAGCGCCTCCTCGATCTGTTTCGCCCCGATCCCCTTAGCGGAGCGCTCCACATCTTGCGAAGCAGCCACGGTAACGGGAAGGTCGAACCAAAACGTCGATCCTTCTAAGACGGCGCTCGTCACGCCGATCGTTCCACCCATGCGCTCGACGAGCTTCTTCGAAATCGAAAGCCCAAGTCCTGTCCCGCCATACCGTCGCGAAATCGACGCATCCGATTGGCTAAAACTCTGAAACAAGCGATCGTGTCTGTCCGCCGCAATGCCGATGCCGGTATCGAGGACGGCGACCCGTAGCCGCATCTCATGCACTGAATTCGTTAGCGCAGTAGCCCGCAACGTCACCGAGCCTTTGTCGGTGAACTTGATCGCGTTCCCCAAAAGGTTGAGGACGATCTGGCGAATGCGTCCCGGATCGGCGTTGACGTAAGACGGAACGTCGTCGCCGATTTCGATCCTCAGCTCGATTGATTTCGCATTGGCGCGCGGTGCAACGATTTCGCCGGCGTAGGTCAGCAGCGACCTCAGATCGAAGGCAATATTCTCGAACTCCATCGCTTGCGCTTCGAGCTTGGAGAAATCGAGAATATCGTTGATGATGTCGAGCAAACTCTCTGCCGAAGTGCGGATGGTGGATGCGCTCCTCCGCTGTTCGTGCGTCAACTCAGTGTCGAGCAACACCCCGGTCATTCCCAAGACGCCGTTCATCGGCGTGCGAATTTCATGGCTCATCATCGCCAAGAATTCCGACTTCGCCTTGCTCGCCGCTTCCGCGGCGTCGCGCGCGTCGGCCAGCGCCGCCTCGACCTCTTTGCGCTCGGTGATGTCAGCCAAATAGCCATGCAGCACCGGCGTGCCGCCGTCATTATGACCGGCGGGCCTACCGCGCTCGAACACCCAACGGATCGTCCCGTCGCGACGAATGATGCGATATTCGATGTCGTAGGCCATCCGGCCTTCAATCGCGTCTTTGATGACTTCCCAACCGATCTCCGCGTCGTCGGGGTGCACCAGCGACCCAAAACTGCGCACCGCGTTCTTGACAAAGTCGTCGGCCGGATAGCCCGACAGCCGTTCAATGCTGGGGCTCACGAACAACATGGTCCATGACGGATCGAGGCGGCAGGTGAAAAACACCTCATCGATGCAGTCGACCAAATTTTTGATCCGCGAGTTGGTCTCCGCAAGGGCGGCTTCCATCTCCTTGTTCGCTGTGATGTCGAGCGACATCCCCTCCAAAATGAGCGGTTTGCCCGCAGTGTCGTAGGCGGTGGCCCGACCTCTTTCGAGCAGCCATCTGATCTCGCCGCTCGGTAGGACAATGCGGAACTCGACTTCATACTGAGTTTTTTGGCGCAAGGCTGTCTTCAACGCCTTCTCGTACCGCTCGCGGTCGTCGTTGTGTGTCAGCTGCCAGCCGATCGAAGGCTTGCCGATAAGCTCTGTGGCGTCGATCCCAACCTGCTTCTTGATGCCGGGGCTGTAATACTCCATCACCGTCGGCTTGCCCAAACGCGCCCGGAACAAGACGCAGTCGATATTTGATGCAAGACTCGTCAACCGCTCCTCGCGCTGTTGCAGTTCCTCGTGCAGGTTATGCTGCGCCGAAACATCCACTGACATACCTTCCATCATCGTGGGCCGGCCGCTGGCGTCGAATTCCGTAACCCGGCCGGCCTCACGCACCCACTTCATTTGTCCGTCGGCAAGCACAATCCGGAACTCGATGTCGTAGGGCTTGCTGTCTCTCAATGCGGCGCCAAGCGTGCGACTATATCGCTCCCTGTCGTCCGGATGCGTCAACTGCATCCCCACCGGTGGTTTGCCGATCAAATCCGCCGCATCGATGCCGATGTGCTTTTTGATGCCAGGACTGTAGTACTCGATGATCGTGGGTGGGCCCAATCGCGTCCTAAACAACACGCCGTCGATGTTCGAAGCGAGGCTCGTTAGACGTTCTTCACGCTGCTCCAGTTCCGAGTGAAGGCGATGTTGCTCGGTGACGTCGACGATGAACCCGTCGACATGCGTTGGCGCGCCGCGACCGTCGCGCTCGCTGACGCGACCACGCTCGAGTACCCACTTGTAATTGCCGCCCTGCGTTTTGATCCGGTACTCCGCTTCGTATATCTCACCCGACATGCAAGCGGAGGTGACCCTTTCAAGGTAAGCGCTTGCGTCGTCCGCGTGCATCAGGCGCAGTGTTGGTGAGCGCTTTCCGATCACGGCAGTCGGCTCGAGCCCCCAAATCCCTATTGTGCCGGGGCTGACATACTCCATCGTAATCATGTCATCGAGCCGGGCACGGAACATTGCACCGTCGAAGTTCGACGCCATCGTTGCAAAACGCGCTTCGCTTGTCCGCAGCGCGTTTTGAGCTTCGATCTGCACCGTAATGTCGGACATCACGCCGGACACGAGCTTGCGCCCGTCATGCGTTTCGCCCGACCGGCGGCCGCGCTCGGAAATCCACTTGATGGCGCCCGACTTCGTGACGAGACGGTAGTTCACCTCGAACGCACCGCCTCGTGCGGCTTGTCCGACTTCGGCGACGTCCGCGCGGTCTTGCGGGTGCACGAGGTCGGCCAAGCTGATCGTTCGATTGATAAGCACGTCGTCGGTCGAATAGCCGGTAAGCCTTTCGAACGCCGGGCTCAGATACAGGGCCGTCCACTTCTCGTCCGCCACGCACGTGTAGAACACCTCATCCATATTCTCCATCAACGCACGCACGCGCGTTTCGGCTTCTGCCGCGCGAGTCTCGGCTTCCTTGCGCGCCGTGACGTCGATCAGAATGCCGTCGACGAATAGCGGCCTTCCGTCGGCGCCGATCTCCGACGGGGCGCCACGATCGTAAATCCACTTGATCGTTCCATCTTTGTGCCGGATACGGTACTCGACTTCGACGGTCTTGTTCTCGTATTTGGCCAGCGCAAATTGCTGTGCCGTACGTTCGCGATCCTCCGGCAGAACGACCTCGGCGAAAAAGCGTTCCTCGGGCCCAGTCAGTTCCCTTGCGGAATAGCCGGTCAGTTTCTCGACGCCGTCGCTGAAATAGAGGTCGACAAACGGCTCCTGGGCCCGCGACCGGTACAACGCGCCATCAAGGTGCGAGGACAGGCTTTGGAAACGGCGGTCGCTCTCATGCAAGGCTTCGCGCGCCCTGACCTGTGCGGTGATATCGACCAACAGACTGTCCAGAATCGGCGCCTCGCCGCGCGCGCCATCGACGACACGCCCGCGTTCCAGCATGTGCTTGTAGCCGCCGAAAGGCGATTTCATGCGGAACTCGATTTCGTAGGATGCGCGTGCGGCGGCCGCCTGGATCAGTGCCTCTTGGTGGCGAGCGCGATCCGAACGGTGAATTACCCACCAGAGAATCTCGTTGGCGGGAAGTCCGACCAATTGTTGCGCCGGGACGCCGAAGAATCGTTCGGTGTTGGGGCTCAGATACTCGACCTTCCACGGATCGTCCAACCTCAGGCGATAAACCACGCCGTCGATCGATTCCGATAGGCTCTCATAACGCGTCTTGCTCGCATTCAGTTCGTTCTGAGCTTCAACAAGTTTAGTGATGTTTCGCGAGACGCCGCGATATCCCTGGAACGCTCCATGTTCCGAAAACACCGGAACGGCATGGGTGGTGATCCAAGCCACCCCTCCGGATGGCAACCGGAACGGCAATAGGGTACCCTTGATCGGCTGGCGCTGGCGCAAAAGAAGTTGCACCCTGGGATAGGCGTTCGCCATGTCGGCCGATCGAGATACGCCGCGAAACAGCTCGTGTCCGAGCATCTCATTTACCGCAATTCCAAGCGCGGAAATACCGTCCGAAACAAACGTCAATTTCGCCGTCTCGTCCGTTTCCCACATCCAGTCCGACGCGATCTCGGCGAAACTCTCGAATCGTTTCGCCTCCACCGAGCGTTGTTTCTCGGCGGCCCTCAATCCGTGCGCAATACTCGAGAATCGAAACTGAAGACGATGACCAAAGCTCGTGACGAAGGCGACAATCGCAATCAAGAATGCGCCGATCAGAATCTCAAATCGCCAAACCTCGTCGATATGCGCGACATGCCGGCTCCACCATTGGTCCTGCGTTTCTTGAATGACGCTTCGCAGTTGAAGAATTTTGAGGTGCGCAATTCGCTCGGCTCGAACCATCGACGCCCAATGCGTGTGAACGCCTTTGTCGTGGTGCGCATTTGCTGCCTCAAACATCGCCACGGCTTCCGCGTGCATGAGGCGAGCGGCGCGTTCGGTCTCCGACAGGAGGGACTGAATGCGCGGCACGGTCTTGTGTCCCCAAACCGCCTCGTCATCGAGACCCCGTTTTAGCGTCACGATCAGATTTGCAATGCGCTCGAACGGAATATCTTGATGCTTGTGAACGATGCCCGCGTCTTGCGAGTCGATCGCTTTGGATGCGATGGTTTGCAAGGACGAAAGTTGTCTGGAGAGATCGCCCACTCGCAGATCGAAATTGTCCCACTCACGGTACTCGTCGAGCGACTCGGTGTAGCTCGTGGACAGAGACTGCGTGAGCCAGAGACTGGCGCCCAGTGTTGCCAGCGTCAACGCCGCGAACAGATAGTGCAACCCGACAATGGAGGCCGCACGATGGCGACCCATGCCGTCAGTGTCCGGCGTCGGCATGGCGCAAACGCCCTTGGTTCAGGCTTGAGCCGCGGACGGGACGGACCGCCGTGCCGCCAACGACTTCTCGAGTGCGGCTGCCAGTTCCGACAATTGGAAGGGCTTCTTCAGCGTCACGTCGGCGCCAAGTTTGCCGGCGATTTCCAACACGTCGATATTGGTCGCGTGACTGAAGTTCAGGCCGCCGGAAATCGCGACGATCGCGACATCGGGCCTATCCGACCGCATTTGCTTGATCGTTTGGACGCCTTCCTGCTCCGGCATGACGATGTCGCAGACAACGGCGTCGAAATACGATGCCGCAAATGTCCGCGCGCCCATCGCACCGTCAAGAGCGAACTCGACCTCGTGGCCACGTTGCTTCAATGCATGGACCATGAGTTTGACGAAGAGTTGATCGTCGTCGATGACCAGTACGCGTGCCATGAATAGCCCGGATTTTCTGTGTTCCTGAAGCGTGCCACAGTCGTCTTGAGTTTGAGTAAAGTGCACCCGTTCTTCACACCTCGTTTAGGTTTGGTAAGGAAGTCACTGGTCGCACGGCGCAAATCCAAGTAATCTGCCGTCATTTCACCGTCGGCACGTACGAGCGAGCCAGCATGCATCATGCAATCGCCTGCCTCGCCGCACTATTCCTGGCACTCGCCCCAGGCGGTGCGTCGGCAAAGCCGTTCGCGATACCGGACACCGAAGTGCGCGCGATGCACTCGATGCTCACCGGCGCCGACTACGAACTTTTCATCGCGACGCCGTCCGGCTACGGCAAGTCCGGCAAGACATATCCCGTCGTCTACATGCTCGATGCCGATTATTCCTTCGCATTGGTGCGCAATGTCGTCCAACACCTTGTTGAACGCGCCGATCTTCCACCGATGATCTTGGTCGCCATCGCCTATCCGGGCGCCGCCTCAAGTCGCGATATCTACAAGATGAACCGCACGCGCGACTACACACCCGCCTATGCGCCCGACGGTGGCCACGATGCCGAGCATCAGAAAGTCTCCGGCAGGGCGGAAAAATTCCGCGCTTTCATCGCCAAAGAGCTCGTGCCCAACCTCGAACGCTGGTACCGGGCCGATCCCGCGGACCGTACGATCATCGGTCATTCCTACGGCGGGCTCTTCGCGACCTACGTCTTGTTGACCGAACCCGCGCTCTTTAAGCGCTATATAATCGTCAGCCCTTCACTCTGGTACTCGAACCGGATCGCCTTCACGATGGAGGAACAGGCGGCCGCGAACGGCCCGCGTCCCACCGCCCGCGTCTATCTGTCGGTCGGCGAACTGGAGGATTCCACGATGCCCAACGACCTGACCGCCCTATTCAAAAAGCTGAAGTCGCGGGGTAATCCAAACCTCAGCCTAACGCTTCGAATCTTCGAAGGCGAACGCCATAACAGCGTCTTCCCAGCCGCGGTGACACGCGGGCTGCTGACGGTCTTTGACGCCCCGACGCCACTCCAAACACCGATTACAGGCAACCGCTGATGGACTACGCAAGTTATTTGAGACTGCACCAACTGCTCTCCAGCCAGCAGATGGAGAGCGCCAGGCTTGGGGCACCTGCCCACGACGAGATGCTATTCATCGTCATACACCAGACTTATGAGTTGTGGTTCAAGCAGATACTGTTTGAACTCGAGCTAATTCAAAAAGCGTTCGGAGGCGCGGTGGTCGACGACGCAGACCTCGGCCGCGCGGTCCATGCAGCCGAACGGATCGTGAAAATCGAACATCTGCTTGTCGGCCAAATCGACATTCTCGAAACGATGACGCCGATGGATTTTCTGGAGTTTCGCAATCTCCTGATGCCGGGCTCGGGCTTCCAAAGCGAACAGTTCCGCCTGATCGAGATCCGCCTCGGCCTCAAACGTGAGGCGCGCCTTCCCTTCAATGACGCCAGCTACGATGCAAGCCTGCCGGCCGATGCCCGCAAGCACGTCGTCGCCGCCGAGGCCGAGCCGTCCCTGCGCGATCAAGTCGACGCCTGGCTTTCTCGTACGCCGTTCATCGACAAGGGCGGCTTCAAGTTTCGCGATGCCTATGAGAAGGCACTCGATTCCATGCTGTCGCACGACTTGGATCAAATCCGCCGCCATCCGCATCTATCGCAGGCCGAGAAAGATGTGCAACTTGCCTCCCTGCAGAAGTCGCGCGCCATGTTCGACGGTCTACTCGATGACGCGCGGTATGCGGAACTGCACGCGCAAGGCGCCTGGACCTTCTCGCGTCGTGCGCTCCAAGCCGCGTTGTTCCTCTTTCTTTATCGCGACGAACCGGCGGCAAACGCGGGTTTCCGCATGCTTAAGGCACTGATGGACATGGACGAGACTTTTGCGCTCTGGCGCATGCGTCATGCGCTGATGGTCTCGCGCATGCTGGGCCGCAAAGTCGGCACGGGCGGTTCGGCCGGCTACGACTATCTGCGTGCCACCGCCGACAAGCACCGCGCCTACAACGACCTCTTCGCCATAGCGACGTTCCTCATCCCGCGTTCGGCCCTACCGCCGCTTCCCGAAGAAGTTCGCAAGTCCATGCGCTACCGCTACGAGCAGTGACCGTGAGTTGGAAGAAACACTTCTCCCGCTCGGTCGGCCGCGTCGGCGCGCCGCTGCATTTCGCCGCCCACAGCCACCATCCCTGGCCCGACGTCACCTTCGGCGCCCAGCAGAAATATTGGCTGGACTCGGCCGAACTGCTCGACCGCAAATGGGAAACCGTCTTCGCCGAGACTACCCCATCGGTGCAGGGCCATATCGCACGCCACCTGAAGCTCCCGGACCCGAGCACAATTGTCTTCGCGCCCAACACGCACGGCCTGCTGCTCCGCCTGTTGTCCGCGACGCCCGTCGTCGCCAAACACAATGTGCTATCGACCGATAGCGAGTTCCACTCCTTCACGCGCCAAATGGACCGCCTCGCCGAAGACGGGCTCGTCGCCTTGGTGCGCGTGCCGGTCGAACCCTTCGCCACGTTCAAGGATCGGTTCGTCGCTGAACTCAAAGGTCGCGACGACTGGGACATGGTTTGGCTCAGCCATGTGTTTTTCAATTCCGGGTTCGTCCTCTCGCACAATGACCTGATCGAGGTATTGGCTGCCATCCCATTGAACGGCACCTTCGCCGTCATTGACGGGTATCACGCCTTCATGGCGATTCCGCTCGACCTTGCCGCCATCGGCGGACGCGCCTTCTACATCGCCGGCGGCTACAAATACGCCATGGCGGGCGAGGGGGCGTGCTTCATGCATTGCCCTCCGGATTATGGCCCGCGCCCCCGCGACACCGGCTGGTATGCCGAGTTCGGCGCCTTGGATGCCGCGCGCGAAGATCGCGTCGCCTACGGCATGGACGCCAGCCGCTTTGCCGGTGCCACATTCGATCCGTCTGGCCTCTACCGCATGAACGCCGTCATGACCTGGCTCGACGGCGTCGGCCTCGACGTCAGGACGATGGATGCCCACTGCCTGGGCTTGCAGAAACATTTCTTGAAAAAGCTCGACGCGGCGAAAGGTCAGTTGTCGTCGCGCGACCTCGTCATCCGAAATGTCGATTCGTGCGGTCGCTTCCTGACATTCCGCACCGCGCAGGCTGCCCGCATCGACCGCGAATTGGCCGAACGCAACATCATGGTCGATCACCGCGCCGACCGCTTGCGTATTGGTTTCGGCATCTACCAGGACGAGCGCGACGTTGACCTTCTTGCCGAGGCGCTGCGCACTATCGGATAGTTATCGCGTCAAAGGTTCCGGCTCGCTTGCACGAACTCGCGATAGGCAGCGCCGTCGTCGACATCCTCAAGCACCGTGGTGAGGGTTGTCGCCCGAGGCAATCGCGCGCCCGTATCGGCGAGTGTATGCGCACTCGACCATCGCACACCGTCGAGCACCCTGGGGGCCAACTGAGCACCGCATCGTGCGCCGATGGACCAATACCCGCCATCGCACGCCGGACCCAATACGAATGGCCCGCGCCGGAGAGCCGCAAAAGCAGCCGCAATATGCCTGTGATCGAGCGCCGGAATATCGCTGCCGACGACAAGAGCAGGCCGCATCCCGGCGCGACGTAGCGCACGCACCATGCGCCGGCCGAGATCGCCGGCCCCTTGAGCCGTTGCTCGCAACGGCCAGTAAGAATTCGCCGCCGAATCGGGTGTCGCGCATACAATCGTCTCCCAACGCCCATCGTCTCGAACGCGCCGAATCAAGCCGGTCAATATGGATCGATAAAATCTGAGTGCCTCCGACGCGCCGATATCGGCAGCCAGTCTCGTCTTCACCGCGCCATAGCGCGGCGCCCGCGCAAATACGATGACGAGCGGCCTAGCCATAGAGCCGCGCCAGCCGCTGCGGCGGGACACCCATGAGATAGAGCGACAGCAACGACAAGTTCATCAGCGGACGCAACACATAGCCGTGGCGCCTGTATCTTTCCGACGATGTCGTCGCCGTCGCCGGCAGCTCGACCAGCCGCCCTTTGCCGATACGCCGTACAATGTCGACATCCTCCATGATCGGAATGTCAAGGTAGCCTACAAGCGATTCATACATCGTCCGCGACATCAGCAAGCCTTGATCGCCGTATGGCAATCCAAATCTGCGCGCGCGCCAATTGGTCAGCACTTCGACGCGCCGCGCCGCATTCGAGGCATCGTCGAGCGCAAAGGTGAAATACGCCGCCCGCAACAGATTGTTCTTGTTCTTCATGAACGGCGTAACCGTCGTACTCCAAAATGGCTCAAGCGTTGTGTCGGCGTGCAAGAACATCAACCATCGGCCCTGCGCTTCCCTCGCGCCCGCTGAAATTTGCCCGCCGCGCCCACGCGGCGCGCTCAACACGCGAGCCCCCGCTGCTTGCGCTCGGGCGACCGTGTCGTCGCCCGACCCGCCATCGACGACGATCGTCTCTACCTTCAAGACGTCGCCGACCTCTTCCAGCGAGCCCAGCGTTTCGCCAATCCGCGGCCCCGCGTTCAACGCAGGAATGATAATGCTCAAATCGAGAGGGGTGCTTCTCATGCGACTCATCTGTGCCACGCACGGCTCCGTGAGGCCAGTTGTCGAGGTCGCCCCGGAACGGCTTGTTATTTCAACCAAGAAGTATTATCTAGTTAACACTAGACACAGGAAATGAAGAGGGAGCAGAGCAATGGGCGACCTTTTGGGGGGCTTGATCGCGCTTTTTGTGGCGCTTCTGCTGATACCCGTCATCCTTCTCGTGGTGTTTATAGCGCTCGCCGCAACGGTTGGCGGTTTGATGATCGGAATTGCGGCTGCGGCGATCGGCATCGCACTCCATCTCTTTTTTTGGGCCCTGCCGTTCATGCTGGTCTTCGGCTTGATCTGGCTTGTGTTTCGCCCCTCGCCCCGCCGTCAGATCGCACGCCACTAGGGTCTTTCATTCTGATTGCGCATAGTTAGGGTGTCCCGCGAAACGGGGCGCCCGAATGAATTTCATGAGCGACAATGCCGCTGGCGCGGCGCCGGAAGTGTTGGCCGCGCTCGCGCGAGCAAACGACGGCACGGCGGCCAGCTACGGCGCCGACGAAATCACCGCGCGGCTGACAGAAAAACTCTCGACGCTTTTTGAGAAAGACGTTGCGGTCTTCCCGGTTGCAACCGGCACGGCGGCAAACTCGCTGGCTTTGGCGACGCTGACGCCGCACTACGGCGCCGTGCTGTGTCACGACGGCGCGCATATCTACGAAGACGAATGCGGTGCGCCCGAGTTTTACTCCGGCGGCGCAAAGCTGGTGCCGATCGCGGGTGCGCACGGCAAGCTGATGCCGTCCTCGATCGCGGCCACACTGGCGCATTTTCAGCGCGGCTTCGTGCATCACGTACAGCCCGCCGTGATTTCGCTGACACAGGCAACCGAGCGCGGCACCAGCTACACGCCGGCCGAAGTCGCAGCAATCGCAAGTGTCGCCAAGAAAGACGGCATGTCGATGCACATGGACGGAGCTCGCTTTGCCAATGCTCTGGCTTTCTTGAAATGCACGCCGGCGCAAGTGACCTGGAAAGCCGGCGTCGACGCAATGTCGTTCGGCGTAACGAAGAACGGGGCGCTCGCGGCGGAAGCCGTCATCTTCTTCGATCCCAAGCGCGCGGCGGACCTCGACTATCGCCGCAAGCGCGGCGGCCACTTGTTCTCCAAAATGCGCTTTCTGTCGGCTCAAATCGAAGCGATGCTTGACGACGGCCTGTGGCTGCGCCTCGCCGGACACGCCAACGACATGGCACAGCGCCTGGGCTCGGGCCTCGCGCATCTCCCTGGATTCGCGCTTGAACATCCGGTGGAAGCCAACGAAGTGTTCGCACGCCTCCCCTCGCGCACTGCGATGGCAGCACTGATCGCGGCCGGTGGAAAATTCTATCCCTGGGGCCCGGTCACGGACTACCCACTGATCCGCCTCGTCTGCTCGTTCGCGACGCGCGAGGCTGAAGTCGAACAATTCCTCGTCGCCGCCAAACGAACGGCCTAAATCCCGGCGAACCAGCTGTAACCCTGGCGCGCCCAAAACCCTTCGCGTAGTCGTTCGAAGCAACGCCGTACGCGAGATACATCAACCCGTTCGCCATCAACAGCCACATTGTCGCAAAATGCCAAAGGATCGCTCCACCCAGCCAACCGCCCAACGTCATCCAACTCGGAAATGAGAACGGAAATATCGGAGAGGCGTTATATGTCTGCCATCCCGACATAATCATGATCGTAACCGCAATGGCGTTCAGCCAATGCGTCACCCGCACGATCAGCGGATGAACGGCATTGCTAGCGGAGGGACCGGCGGCGGTCATGGGAAACTCCGTAGGCGTAGGACACACCGGAGGCGGGGGAGAGAAACCCGCCTCCGGTTGGCCGAAGTTACTGGGGTTATTTCGGCATCAGAACGCGATCGATCGAATGGATCACGCCGTTCGACTGGATGACGTCATAGACGCTGATATTCGCAACGCCTCCGGTCGCATCTTTGATCGTGATGTTGACCGAACCATTCATCTCGGCCGACAGCGTGCCGCCCGCGACAGTCGACAGCGAAGCTTTCCCGCCGCCCTTCTTCACCATGCTGCGAAGATCGTTGTAGGTCAGACGCGCCGGCACGACGTGATAGGTCAGCACGCTTGTCAGGGTGCCCTTATTTTCGGGCTTCAAAAGCGTATCGACCGTCCCGGCCGGCAGTGCCGCGAACGCCGAATTTACCGGCGCGAACACCGTGAACGGGCCTTTGGTCTGCAGCGTGTCGACGAGACCTGCGGCCTTCACCGCGGCGACGAGCGTCGTGTGTTCGGCCGAATTGACGGCGTTCTCGATAATATTTTTGGTCGGATACATCGCTTGTCCGCCGACCATGACGCTGGCAAACGCCGCACCTGAAAGCAGGATCGAAGCTGCAACGGCAACCGCCGCGGTCTTACGAGCTAAAGTCATTGTGGTTCTCCAATTTTGACAAGGGTTGAGCGTTTCCGGAAAGCACAATGCCGTCCGGATAGGTTTTCTCCCGATGAATGTCGGGTACGGCCTAGAACGTCGGAGCGGGAAGCCTCTTCCTTAGCGGGCACCGCTCTTGCTCTCGGCAGTCGAGCATTGATACGCGGGCTTCTTCGACTGGGTTTTCGGGGAACCGCATCAACCGCTCACGACGCCGTGAGGACGCACGCGTTTACGCATGGAATGTGACGAAACGGCAATTTACGAACCGCGGATGATCCAGGTAAAGCGGGCGCGCGTAGGCACGCCTTCACCCTGCCGGCCGCGCCCGCGCTACCATGATCCGCCCGTCGAGAACTGGCGCCACGGTGCCTTTGGCCTTGATGGCATCGGCCACTATGTTGCTGACCAAATCGGCGTCCGTTGTTCCAATCAGAACTTTCGCCGACTTGAGTGCCGCGTACCCGTCGCCGCCCCCCGCCAAGTAGTCGTTGGTCACCAATCGATACTTCCGCGCCGACTGCACGGCCGTCCCGCCAATCGACAGTGAGACCACGCGCCGCCCCTTGGGCCGGGTAAGGTCGGCTCTAACCCGCATGCCGGAGATTTGTGGAAAGCGCCCGACTTCGTTTTCGGCGCCGGTGAAGCCTTGCTCAAGCGCTTCCTTCAACACCGCGCCGCTGACCTCCAACACAATCGCTTTGTTGAGGAACGGAAGCTCGGTCAGAATGTCTTTGCGCGAGAGTTGGCTGCCCGCCGGATAGACCTTCCCGCCGCGAAACCCGCCTCCGTTGATCAACGTTACGTCCGACTTCGTGCCTTCGCGCAAGGCATCGGCGAACAAATTGCCGATCGCCGCCTCCCCGCCGCGCACCGTCGCATTGCGGCTGTCGAGTTCGCTTGTCGTGCGCCCGATCGGCTGGCCGATCTCCCGATCGAGCTTGGCGTCGTACGTCGCGACACGCGCCGCCACTTCGGCGTCGGGCGCGACATCGGCCGTATCGATGAAGCGAAAATGCGGCCACCAGCGCACCTTTCGTTTGCCGTCGCCTTTGTCCTCGATGCGCACGGATAGATCGACCGCAACGACGGCCATACCGTCCTCGCCCGCTTCCACGATCGCCGTCTTCTCGTTGAAGTTCATGTAGAGGTCGTGATCGTGACCCGACAAGATCACGTCGGCGAGACCGGAATCGAACAGCTGTTGGTCGAGCGCGCGCCCCGCATGCGGAACCAGCACGACCAAATCCGCGCCCGCTTTACGCAAGCGTGCGGCTTCGCGTGTCGCAACCTCAAGACTGTCTGAGAACTGTAGCCGGCCGGGGCGCGAAGTGTTCGCCGAATCGTCTGCCGTCAAACCGATAATGCCGACCTTCACAGGCCCGAATGCGACGATCTGCGAATCCGCGATGCCCGCGATCGACCTGCCGCCAGTGTCTCGCAGATTCGCCGCCAACTTCGTTGCTTTGAGTTCGCTCATGTGCTGCACAAACACGTCGGCCCCGAAATCGAATTCGTGATTGCCGGGTACGAACACATCGAGCGGCGTCATATTGAACAGATCGACGATATGCGCGCCCTTGTCGAACCCCGACATCAGCGACGGCGAGATCATGTCCCCGGCATGCACGATGAGTACATTTTCGTGCCGTGCTTTCTCGGCTTTCAGAGCCGCCGCAATCCGCGCCATCCCGCCGCGCCCGGCTTCTTCCGTCATCTTGTAGACGTCGCTGACGAGCACCAGCGAGAGCCGCGTCTCCCCGGCCTGCGGCGCCGTCGCAATCGTATCTCGCGGCGAAACGCAAGCCGTCGCAAACACAAGGGCGAATACGATCGCAAGTGGCTTCATGCGGAATAATCCTTCGAGGCTATACGGCGGCGCGGGTTCCGGTACGCCATTTGCCTTGTGAGCCCTACCTCTTCGGGTCGTCAAGGCGCGAACAACGGCACAGAGTCGCCAGGTTGCGGGGACACGACCGTGTTTGACGCAGGGCGGATGACGTTCTAGCATGCGGTTATGGCACGATTGGCAAGAGCAGTGGCGCCCGGCGCGCCTCATCATGTGCTGCAACGCGGCAACCGCGGTCAGCGCATTTTCGCGTCTGACGCGGACTACAAGGAGTATCTCGAACTCCTGTCCGAGGGATGCGCAGACGCGAAGGTAGATCTGCTCGCCTATTGCCTCCTGCCGAACCAGGTGCACCTCATTTTGTTGCCGCACGATGCCGACGGTTTGCGCGCGGCCTTGGGCGAAGCGCATCGCCGCTTCACCCGCGCGGTGAACCGGCGCCGCTCTCGCGAGGGCGGCCTTTTTCGCGGCCGCTTCGCGTCGTTTCCGATGGATCAAAAATCATTGCCGCTGTGTGCCCGCTACGTCGAACAGGCACCGGTGCGCGCCCGCATCGCCGCCCGCGCGCACGATTGGCGTTGGTCGAGCGCCAAGGCGCATGTGAAGGGAAAACGCGACGCTCTCGTCGAAATCAAAGCGGTGCTCGATCTTGTCGACGATTGGCGCAAGCTCCTGGTGCAACCTCTGGCCGCAGCCGAGCTCAAATCGGTTGGCGCCTGCGAACGCACGGGACGTCCGCTTGGGCCTCCCGCATTCGTCCAACGGCTTGAGAAGAAACTCGGTCGCACCCTCGCGCGCCAAAAACCGGGTCCCAAACCGAAACGTCGCGTCAAACGCTAACGAGAAATCTACTGCGCTGCGCGCCGCATCGTCACTTCGGGCGTCCGCGCCTTGATGAACGCAGCAGCGCGCGTGATCGAGACCTTCGACTCCGACAATTCCGGCAAGCCTTGGAAAAGGTGCGGCATGCTCTCATAGACTTCGACATTGACGTTCACGTTTGCCGCCGCCGCGCGCTCGCCCAATCGGCTGGCGTCGTCTTTCAGCACCTCCGCGCTGCCGGCATGGATCATCATCGGCGGCAATCCGCGGAAGTCGCCATAGATGGGAGAGGCGAAAGCCTCCGCAGGCGAAGCACCCTTGAGATAGTGCCGCGCGCAGGTCGAGAGCAGTTCCCAACTCAGCGCGTCGTCGGAAGATCTGTTCTTCAGCATCGACCAGCCGGACAGCGTCATGTCCGCCCATGGCGAAAAACACACGGCAGCCGCCGGAAGTGGCAGGCCCGCGTTGCGCAGCGCCAACAAAGTCGAAATCGCCAGCCCGCCGCCCGACCCATCGCCCGCGAAAATGATATTGCTCGGGGTAATTCCCTGCGTCAGCAACCAGCGATAGGCATCCGCCGCATCGCGCAGCGCTGCTGGATAGGGGAATTCAGGTGCCAAACGATATTGCGGAACTAGCGCCCGCGCGCTGGCCGCATGCGCCAGCCGCGAAACCAGCGGCCGGTGAGTTTCCGGCGATCCGGCGATAAAGCCGCCGCCATGGAAATAAAGAATAACGCGCCGTCCGGTTGCCGATTCCGGCACAACCCATTCGCCGCGAATGGCGCTGATCAAAACCGGTTGGACATCGACGCCTTTGATCGGCCCGCCAAAACCAACCCAGAATTGTTGCACGAATTCGCGCAACTCCTCGACGGTGGCGGAAGGGTCGAATGGCTCATGCCGCCGCACCAAGGTCGGTCGACGGTTAAATGTACGCTGCCAATTCATCATACTGGAGCTGCCCCGAACAGCATCACGACGCCGGCTCCCCCCGAGCGAATCCGTTGCCCCCAATCGCAACGACCTCACACTCACGCCACGCTACAGCAAGGGGACGCGTTTGAGAATCACTTTTTCAACAGGGTGCGTAAAAAAAGCAAGAGGTCGAGCAAATTTTTTGCCTAGCCGCATTGGGCAGAAGATCGGGTTGGCGCCGCCGATCGCAGCGCTCGGAGGCCCGGCGGATAGGATGCCCCCGTCCCAGTTCGATTTAGGCGGTCGGGTTGGCAGGCATTCCTGATCTATATCATCGCAATTCGGGCCGCTGGTCCTTGATAGAGGCTGCGCGCCAAAGCGGCCGGAGATGCATGCATGTCGATAAGGAATTTGCGGTCCCTATTCGCGCCGAAGTCGGTCGCCCTGATCGGAGCCAGCCGCACCGCGACCGCCGTCGGCGGCGTCGTCGCGCGCAATCTGATCGAGGGCGGCTTCCAGGGCTCGATCATGCTGGTTAATCCGAACGCAACCGAACTCCATGGGCGCGCAGTGTTCGCGAACGTGGCGGCACTTCCGGAGGCGCCGGAACTCGCGGTGATCGCAACGCCGGCGCCGGCCGTGCCGGGGCTTGTCGGCGAACTCGGTGCCCGCGGCACGAAAGCGGTCGTCGTTTTGACCGCCGGTTTCGCCGAAATGGGCGAGAAAGGCAACGCCTTGCAGCAGCAAATGCTCGACGCGGCGAGGCCTCACACGCTGCGCATCGTCGGGCCGAACTGCATTGGTATCCTGGCGCCGGGTCACGGCCTGAACGCGAGCTTCGCGCATCTCCTGCCGCCCGCCGGGCGAACGGCCTTCGTCACGCAGTCCGGCGCAATGTTGACCGCCGTGCTCGACTGGGCCGTCGCGCGCGGCATCGGCTTTTCCCACCTCGTGTCGTTGGGCGGCATGAGCGACGTCGATTTCGGCGACATGCTGGATTACCTCGCGGGCGACCCCGGCACCGAGGCAGTGCTACTTTACATCGAAAGCATCACGCACGCCCGCAAGTTCATGTCGGCGGCACGCCGCTGCGCTCGCATCAAGCCGGTAATCGTTGTGAAGTCGGGCCGCCACGCCGAAGGCGCGCGCGCCGCACGTTCCCACACAGGCGCGCTGGCGGGTTCCGACGCCGTCGCCGACGCCGCGTTTCGACGCGCCGGGCTGCTCCGCGTCCTGACGATCGACGACTTGTTCGGCGCGCTTGAAGCCGTCTCAAGCGGCCAGCGCGTCACCGGCGACCGCTTGGCAATCCTGACCAATGGCGGCGGGGCGGGCGTGCTCGCCACCGATCATTTGATCGACGAAGGCGGCCGCCTGGCACAGTTGTCGCCCGCAACGCTGCAAGCGTTGAACGGTGTGCTGCCCTCAAGCTGGAGCCGCGCCAATCCTGTCGACATCATCGGCGACGCCGGACCTGAACGCTACCGCGTCGCGCTCGAATCGCTTCTGGCCGACGACGAAGTCGACGCCGTTCTGGTCTTGAATTGCCCGGTCGCCGTCGCCGACTCGACCTCTGCCGCCGAAGCGGTCGCCGCCGTCACCGTCGCCGCGCGCAAAGCGGGCCGGGAAAAACCGGTTTTCACTTCCTGGTTGGGTGAAGCGGCCGTGGTCCAAGCGCGCCAGCGGCTCGACAATGCTGGCCTTCCCACCTTCGCCACGCCCGAAAAGGCCGTTACCGCCATGATGCAGCTCGTGCGCCGCAGCCGAGCGCAGGACATGTTGATGGAAATTCCGCCGGCGACCGCAAGCAACGCCGAGCGCGACACCAAACCCTCGCGCGAGGCGATCGACACCGCGTTGGCGCAGAATCGCGAATGGCTGACGGCGGTCGAAGCAAACGTCGTGTTGCGCAGCTACGGCATTCCCACGGTCGAGATGCGCGTTGCCAAATCCCCGGAGGAAGCCCATCGCACCTCGGTCGCGATGGGCTTTCCCGTCGCCCTGAAAATTCTCTCGACCGACATCGTGCATAAATCCGACATCGGTGCGGTGGCACTGAACCTCAAAGACGGCCCCTCGGTCGCGCGCGCCGCCTCGACGATGCTTCTGAAGATCGCGGGCGCCGAACCCGATGCCGAAGTTCAGGGTTTCATCGTTCAGCCGATGGCCTCGCGCCCGGGTGCGCACGAACTGATTTGCGGCCTATCGGAAGACGGTCTCTTCGGTCCCGTCATTCTGTTCGGCCAAGGCGGCACGGCGGTCGAGGTCGTCAACGATCAGGCCTTGGCCCTGCCGCCGCTCAACGCCGTGCTCGCGCGCGATTTGATCGACCGCACCCGCGTCGCCAAATTGCTCAAGGGCTATCGCAACCGGCCGCCGTCCGATCTGAACGCCGTCATTGGCGTACTGTTGGCGCTGCAAGATATCGCGATCGATCTGCCCGAGGTGAAGGAGCTCGACATCAATCCGCTTTGGGCCGACGACCAGGGCGTGCTCGCGCTCGACGCCCGCATCCGGGTGGCGCGCGAGCCGCGTCCGGGGACCGAGCGTTTCGCGGTCAAGCCTTATCCTGGCGAACTTGCCCGCGACATCACCGACCGCAACGGCAAGCGCTATCTGATGCGACCTATCAAACCGGAAGACGCCGGTGCGATTCAGGACGCCGTTGCCGCCAGCGATCCGGCCGACGTTCGCCTGCGTTTTTTCTCAAGCCTCCGGCGCCTGCCCAACATTCTGGCCAAACGCTTGACCCAAATCGACTACGACCGCGAAATGGCCTTCGTCGTCATCGACGAGGAAGGCGGACGCCAGCAAGGCGCCGGCGTCGTGCGCCTGGCGCTCGACCCGGACCGTACGCGCGGCGAATACGCGGTGATGGTCGCAAGCGACCGCATCGGCACGGGTCTCGGCTTTCGCATGATGCAGGAGATAATCGCCTATGCTCGCCAGATCGGCGTCAAGCAAATCTTCGGCGACGTCATGGCAGAGAACGAGCGCATGCTTGCCATGTGCGCCGAACTGGGTTTCGTCCGCGCGGGCACGCCCGAACCCGGCGTCGTCGAGGTAACGCTCGATCTGTAGAATTTGCGCACAACGCCAGACGGCGCCAAAGCTCTCGCTCCGGCGCCGTCGGTATTCTTGGGCGAAACTTAGGCCGCGTTGGCGATGCTGCCGTCGACGATTTTCGGATCGCTTCCCTTGATGTTCGCAATCGATATCTTGCGCGCGCGCTTTTCCTCCGGGATCACGCGCACGATGTCGATGTGGAGCAAACCGTGCTCGAGCCGCGCGCCGCGAACCTCCATGTGGTCGGCGAGTTGAAACCGCCGCTCGAAGCTGCGCCCCGCGATGCCTTGATAGAGGAAATGCGTCTTGGGCTCCTCGCCCTGGCGCTTGCCGGAGAGGGTGAGCACGCCTTCTTTGACTTCGACTGTCAGGTCGTTGTCGCCGAAGCCGGCGACCGCCATCGAAATGCGATAATCGTTCTCGCCCAACTGCTCGATGTTGTAGGGCGGATAGCTTTGCGCGGTCGGGTCGAATTGGGCCACAGACTCAAGCATATTGGCGAGCCGGTCGAAGCCGACGGTCGAGCGATAAAGCGGACTGAAATCGAAACTGCGCATGGGATGTCATCCTTTCCAGCGATGATGAGGGAAACCCGCCAAAACGGCCGGGTTGCCTTGTCCAAAATGCCCATCCGGGACCCCGCTTTGGGCATCCCTGAGCATCATCGCAGATGGGGATAGGCCCTCACCGCGTCAAGGCCGCTGGCATCGCGCTATGATAAGGATTATCGACGATTCTTAAGCCCCCTGCCAGCGAGAGGCCCCATGTCTCAGTCCCCGCCCCAAGCGCGCCTGCCCGGCCTAGGTCAGCCCATGCAAAAGGGCGCCGCCGCGGGCTGGAATTACCCGGTCAATCCGTTCGAACTGCAAAAGCAGCTCGAACATGGGATCGAGCACCACAAAGCCGGCCGCAGCGAGGAAGCCGAAAGAATCTACCGCGCCGTCCTAGCCAAAGTCCCGAACCAGCCCGACGCGCTCAATTTGTTGGGCGTGCTGGCGATGGAGGCCGGCAACCACGACGCCGCTTTCGACTTTCTAGAGCGGGCCGTGATGGCGCGGCCCAAGGATCCCGCCGTCTTGAACAACTACGGCAACGCGCTGTCTCTCGTGCGCCGTTTCGAAGACGCGATTACCCATCTCGAGCGCGCGCTCGCGATCAAGCCCGACATGGCGGACGCCTGGCTCAACCTCGGTCGCACCCTGAACTTCGCCGGGCGAGGCGAGCGTGCGCTCAAATGCTTCGATCATCTGACAAAAGTGAAACCCGACAGCCACGCGGCGAAATCCGGCATCAGCCGCGCCTATTTGGGCCTCGGGCGCACGGCCGAAGCCGAACAAGCCGCGCGCGATCTGATCGCCGCCGCGCCGCAAATGTCGAGCGGCTATGTCAACCTATCGAACGCCCACAAATTTACGCCGGACGAGCCCGAGATCGCGCTCGTCGAAGACATGATCGCGGCCAAAGACACCAACGCGAAGGAACTTCGCGGCCTTTATTTCGCGGCGGCGAAAATGTGCGACGACGTCGGCCGCTACGACGACGCCTTTCGCTTTTACGACTTGGCGAACAAGGCGGCTGGCGG
>JANOFM010000176.1:0-11200 GCA_031413635.1 Alphaproteobacteria bacterium
TGTATTGTTCCATCACGATATAGGTCGATGGGGTTTTCGATTTAAAGAGTTCGTATTGCAGCGCGCCGGGTTCGTTTTCCTTCACGCGCGCTTGAAGCGCGAGGAAAACGGCCTCGAATTCAGATTCTTTTCCTGGTTTCACTTTCAACGTTGCGACGATGCCGATGGTCATGGGCGTTCTCCGTGATTTCGAATTGATATCGATCGGCGGATTAGACTAGAGCGGGCGCCTGAGCACAAGCGTGCGGCGCAGGCGGTTGGCCGCCGGGTCGACTTCGCGCATGGCTTCAAAAACGAACCCTTCCGTAGCGTAGAGCCAGCGAGCACGGTTGTTGTCTTCGACGACGCCGAGGCGCAGCACCTTGCCGCCTTGCGCGTGGACGTGGCCGTAAAGCGCGTGGAGCGCGGCGCGGCCGAGGCCCGCGGCGCGAAACGCTTTGGCAATGAAGAGGAAGCCCAAATGCCAGGTCGCTGGTTCGGGGTAGCCACGGATGAGATCGATGATGCCGGCGAGGTGACCATCGCGTTCGATGGCGTAAAGGAATTTATCTTCGCGCGTGCGGCCGGACGGGAGCATTGTACGAATTTCTTCGACGGGGATTTTCCTGCCGTTCATGCCGAGGAAATATTCGGGGTCTGCGTCGAAAAGCGCTTGCAAGGGCGCCGCATCGCGGTCTTCGAGCGCGCGGGTGGTGCAGTTGGGGATGTGCAGGGTGGAAGTCACCATCATCACATAAGTTCGTCAACTTCCTTTGTAATTCCCCGGGCGCTTTTCGAAGAAGGCGTTCACCGCTTCGATGTGGTCTTCGGTGTGGTGGGCGAGCGCCTGCATGGCGGCGGAGAGTTCCATGATGTTGTCGAAGCTGGTCGCTTGACCTTCGCGCAACAGGCGCTTGGTCATGCGCAGGACGTCGGGCGGTTGGGCGGCCATGCGGTTTGCTAGCTTCGTCGCTTCGTCCATCAGCGTCGCGGCGGGAACGACTTTGGAGACGAGCCCCCAACTCAGCGCGGTTTGCGCGTCGATCGTGTCGCCGGTGTAGAGCAGCTCACTCGCGCGGGCCATGCCGATGACGCGCGGCAGCAGCCAGGCGCCACCGTCGCCGGGGATGAGGCCGATCTTGAGAAATGTCGCGCCGAAGATCGCTGTATCGCTCGCTATGCGGGTGTCGGCGAGGCAGGCGACGTCATTGCCGAGCCCGATGGCGGGGCCGTTTACAGCGGCGATGACCGGCACTTCAATGCCCCAGACGCTGCGAATAATTTTGTGGATGCCGGTGCGATAGCGTTCGCGGATCGAGACGCCGGGGCCAGCGAAGGCCCCTCCCCGTTCGCGCATCGCCTTGACGTCGCCGCCGGCGGAGAAGGCTTTGCCCGCGCCGGTCAGAATCACCGCTCTAATCGTGCGGTCAGCGTTGATGCGGGCGGCGGCTGCCGCAAATGCGTCGCCGTCGCCGTCATGCCCGAGAGGGTTTCGCGATTCCGCCCGGTTGATCGTCAAGGTCGCCACAGGGCCGTTCGTTTCAAAGAGTAAGACTTCGCTCATGTTATTTGCCCCTCTGGGTTGCACGGCTTTACGCCAAGGTAACCAAGCGGCGCGCGCGTGCAAGCGGATGTGCGCCTTGAGCGGCCGTCGCGGCCTCGCGCCCAGCATTCCTTAACGGCTTTCGGTCACTATCGGATCATAAATTGGCGAGTTTGCTCACGCGTATGATGGCCGCATCGAACGTGCCAGGCAGTAAAACCACGCAAGCGCTGTCGCGCGAGCGCATGGCCAAGCTCGAACTCGACCAACTCTTGATGGTCGACCAGAATTTGAAGCCGGGCATTTTGGGCTTCCCGATCATCGCACTCACCATCTGCGGCGTTCTTCTGCAGTGGGTGCCGATCGGCCCATTGACCTGGTGGTTTGCCGCGGTCGTCGGCGCCACCAGTTGCTTCTGGCTTTCACACCGCAATTTTCGCTCCAGACCGCGCGCTCCTCAAGAAGCCGAACGATGGGGGTGGATTCTAAGCGGGACGCGCCTGGTGTTCTCGTTGATTTGGACCGCGCCACCGCTGTTGTTCTGGTCCTACTGCGACGACATGGGCCGCATGTTTTTCGTGCTGGTCTACGCCTGTAACATGGCCGGAGGCGCGGCGCTTGAGGCGCCTTACGCGCGATACGCGGCTTTCACCATCCTGACGAGCGCCTTCGTCATCATCGTGCCGACGGCGATGGAAGGCAGCGCCTTTTACATCGGCATCTCGTTTCTCTGCATTTTTTACACCGGCTTCATCGTGCACATGGCGCGCAACGTGAACTTGAGTTCGCGCGACCTGTTGCTCATTCGCGACGACAAGAACGAGCTGATCGAACAACTGGCGGCGGAGAAAATCGAATCCGACAAGGCACGCAGGCGCGCCGAGGCGGCGAGCCAGGCGAAGTCGGAATTCCTGGCCAATATGAGTCACGAGTTGCGCACACCGTTGAACGCCATTCTAGGTTTCTCGGAAATCATGAAGGGTCAGGTGTTCGGAGCGCTGGGCTCGCCTCAATACGTCGAGTACGCGGGCCACATTTACGGCAGCGGTCAACATCTGTTGGGATTGATCAACGATGTGCTCGACTTGGCGCGGATCGAGGCCGGTCGCTTCGTGGTGCGCGCGGTCGAAATCAACGTGCGAGAAGCGGCCGCCGGCGCATTGAAGCTGTTCGAGGTGCGAGCGGGCCAGTCGAACATTGCCCTTAAGCTCGATGTCGAAGCGCGATTGCCCCTGTTGCTTGCCGACGAGCGGGCGATGCGCCAAATTTTGCTCAACCTGATTTCAAACGCCGTGAAGTTCACGCCCGGCGGGGGAACGGTCAACGTGTTTGCGCGCCGTTCGGCCCTGGGCGGGATGGAGCTTGGCGTGCGCGATACGGGTGCCGGGATCGATCCGGCCGACCTCGACACGGTGTTCGAAGCATTCGGTCAGGGGCGACACGACATCGCCATCAACGACAAGGGCACGGGGCTCGGCCTGCCGATCGTGCGCGGCCTGGTCGAATCGCACGGCGGCAAGGTGCACCTGAGCAGCGAACTCGGCAAAGGGACGACCGTCACATGCTATTTCCCGCGCGAACGGCTCACGGCCCCCCAGCCGGTTCCGATGAAATTGGCGACGGTGATCTAGAAGTAAAAAGTCTTCGCGACGTTGCGTGAAACGCCTTCTCCTTAGTCCAACGACGCATAGCGCTTGAGGTGGTGGTCGACGTTGCCGAACATGGTGTCGATCATCGTCAGGCGTTTGAAGTAGTGGCCGACGTTGAGTTCGTCGGTCATGCCCATGCCGCCGTGGAGTTGGACCGCGTTTTGACCGATGAAGCGGCCGGCCTTGCCGATCTGCACCTTGGCGGCAGAGGCGGCTTTCTTGCGTTCGGTTTCGCTTTCGTTGAGTTTGAGCGTGACCATGTAGGTGATCGAGACCGACTGTTCGTAGTTCATGAACATGTCGACCATGCGGTGCTGAAGCACTTGGAATTTGCCGATCGGCACGCCGAATTGTTTGCGGGTCTTGCAGTATTCGACGGTGGCGTCGTTCAGCACTTTCATGCCGCCGATCGCCTCGGCCGAAAGCGCGGCGATGCCTTCGTCGACGACGCGTTCGATGAGCGGCAGGCCGTTGTCGGCTTGGCCCACCAGCGCGTCGGTGCCGAGGGAGACGTTTTCGAACGTCACTTCGGAGGCACGCAGGCCATCGACCGTGGGGTAGTCGCGGCAGGACACGCCCTTGGCTTTCTTGTCGACGACGAAAACCGAGATGCCCTTCTCGTCGCGTTGGCCGCCGGCTGTGCGCGCGGTGACGATCAAGCTGTCGGCCCAAGGGGCGCCAATGACGACGGCCTTGTGCCCGTTCAGCGTGTAGCCGGCGCCGCTTTTCTTCGCGGTGACGTTGAGGTCGGCAAGGTTGTAGCGGCCTTGCGGTTCGGCGAAAGCGAAGGCGAAGACGCGCTTACCTTCGACGATTTCAGGGATGAACTTTTCCTGCTGGGCCTTGGAGCCCGCATGGCGCAAGAAGCCGCCGGCAAGTACGACCGTGCCGAGATAGGGCTCGATCACGATGCCGCGCCCGAATTCTTCCATGATGATCATGGTTTCGATCGGGCCGCCGCCGAGGCCGCCTTGATCTTCCGAGAACGGCGCGCCGAGCAGGCCGAGCTCGGCGAACTTCATCCAGTCCTTGTGGCTCCAGCCGGTATCGCTTTTGACGATCGAGCGCCGGTTGTCGAACGTGTAATCGTTCTGAACGAATTTCTGCACGCTGTTGCGCAGCAGCGTTTGTTCTTCGGTGAAGGAGAAGTCCATCGGGCGTCCCTAGATGTCATGTGGCTGAGTGGCGGTGGGGCTTTCTTAGAGCCCCAGCACCATCTTCGCAATGATGTTGCGTTGGATCTCGCTGGAGCCGCCGTAGATCGTGGTGCGGCGGGTGAGGAAGTAATTCTGCGAGGCGCCGTGCGAATAATCCGGGCCCGGCACGTACTCGTTCGTCATCTTGTCGTGCGCGAAGGGACGGTACGGGTTGCCGTAGTAAGCGATGGCTTCGAGCGTGAGTTCGGTCAAGCGCTGTTGGATGTCCGTGCCTTTGATTTTGAGGATCGAGGCTTCGGGTCCGTGGCCGCCCTTCGATTCATTCGCCAGCGTGCGCAGTTCGGTGAATTCGAGCGACAGCAGGTCGATCTGCAGTTCGGCGATGTTGCGGGTAAACATCGGGTCGGCGAGCAGCGGCTTGCCGCCGTCTTGTTCGGCCGCCGCCAGCTTCTTCAAGCGTTCGACGCCGCGCTTGGAACGGGCGACGCCGGCGATGCCGGCGCGTTCGTGGCCGAGCAGGAACTTGGCGTAGGTCCAGCCTTCGTTTTCCTTGCCGATCAGGTTCTTGACCGGGACTCTGACGTTGTCGAGGAAAACTTCGTTGACCTCATGCGCGCCGTCCATGGTGATGATGGGTCGGACGGAGACGCCGGGCGATTTCATGTCGATGAGCAGGAACGATATTCCTTCCTGCTGTTTCGCCTTCGTGTCGGTGCGGACAAGGCAGAAAATCCAATCGGCGTATTGGGCGAGCGTCGTCCAGGTTTTTTGGCCGTTGACGATGTAGTGGTCGCCGTCGCGCACCGCGCTGGTCTTCAGTGAGGCGAGGTCCGAGCCCGAGCCGGGCTCGGAATAACCCTGGCACCACCAGCGTTCTCCGGAAAGGATTTTCGGCAGATGCTCTTTCTTCTGTTCTTCGGTGGCAAAAGTGTAGATGACGGGGCCGACCATCGCGATGCCAAAGGGCAGCACCATCGGTGTGTCGGCGAGCGCGCATTCTTCGCCGAAGATATATTTCTGGGTCGCGGACCAACCGGTACCGCCGTATTGCTTGGGCCAGGACGGCGCGATCCAGCCTTGCTTGTGAAGGACCTTGTGCCAGGCGAGGAAATCGTCCTTGCCGCCGTATTCGTTGCGCGACTTGCCGCGCACGCTTTGCGGATAGTTCTCGGCGATGAAGCTTTTGACTTCCTTGCGAAAGGTCTGGTCGGCGGGGGTGAAATCGACGTTCATGGCGGATGGTCCTTCTCGCTCGGCGGCAGTTTGTCAGTTGATGTAATGATAGCCGTGTGCCGCGCGGTTTCAATCTGCTTCTTGTAGGACCGGCAACTCGGCTTTAACAGGGTGGCGATGCCCGAACAGATCGAAAGTCCCTGCATTAAAGTCTGTGCCATTGACCCTACGACAGGCTGGTGCCTGGGATGCGGGAGGTCAATGGCCGAAATCGGTGCGTGGAGTTCGCTGGCGCCCGAACTGCGGCGCGCGGCGATGGCCGAGCTCGATGGGCGCAAGGCGAAGATTGTCGATCGCGACTCGCGGGCGCGCAACTATCGACTGCCCGGGTCATGAGCGACGGCCGCGTCATTGCCGTTTGTCGCAGCGGCTCGCACACGATGTCGAAACCGACATGTGAGAGCATCCGGCTGCTTCAAGGTTTGGGGGTCGAGGGCGACGCGCATATGGGCGAGACGGTGAAGCACCGCTCGCGCGTGGCGCGCGATCCGACGCAGGCCAATTTGCGGCAGGTGCATCTCATCCACGCCGAGCTGTTCGACGAATTGCGCGCGAAGGGATTTGATGTCGTGCCCGGGCTGATGGGTGAGAACATTTCTATGCGCGGCGTCGAACTACTCGGCCTGCCAACGGGGGCGCGGTTGCGCATCGGCACGTCGGCGGTCGTCGAAGTCACGGGTTTGCGCAACCCTTGTTATCAACTCGATGGGCTTAAGGAGGGCTTGATGGAGGCCGTGCTCGAACGCGATCCCGGGCGCGGGCTGATCCGAAAGGCCGGTGTGATGGGGATCGTAATCGCGGGCGGCGATGTGGCGGCGGGCGACGCAATCCGCGTGGCGTTTCCGGCCGGCGCGCGTGAAGCGTTGAAGCCGGTGTGATCCACGTCCCAACCGATCCCTCCTATCACCTGATCTTCGACGCGCTGGCTTGGGCGACGGGGATGGCGGTGGGCGTTGCGTTCTATCGCTGGCGCTTGCGTGAGGTTACGGCGCAGGTCGCGCGCGTTGCCGATGGCGGGTATTTCGCTTGCCTTGCGGTGGGTGCGATCGCGGGCGCTTATCTCAGCGGGTCGTTCACGTTTTGGGGACAAGGCGTGTTCGCGCTGGCGCATTCCGTTGCGGGGGCGCTTGCGGGCGCTATCGTCGGTGTTGAGATTTACAAGGCCGTGCGCGGTATTCGGATGTCGACCGGCATCGTGTTCGTGGGGCCATTCGCGGCGGGCGTCGCGGTCGGCCGTTGGGGGTGCTTGTTCGCGGGGCTGCCCGACCAGACGTTCGGCATTCCAGCTTCGTTGCCCTGGGCGGTCGAACTTGGCGATGGGATCGCCCGGCATCCGGTGCAGGTGTACGAGGCAACGGCGATGGCCGTGTTCTTCGCGGCGTTCGTGTTTGGCTTGCAGCGGCGCGCGCGCTGGGCGACGGCGCATGGGTTTCATTGGCTAGCGATCGTCTACGGGGCGCAGCGATTTGTTTGGGAATTCTTGAAGCCCTACCCCGCGCTGATCGGGCCGTTCAACCACTTCCATCTGATGTGCGCGGGGCTTGTGATCTATGGCGCAATCATGATGCGACGGGGTCGCGGTACCTGACATTTGTGCTAGGTTCGAAGTGCCCAACGATATGGACCCCGCTCTCCCATGAACCGTCCCGTCGATCTGAAAAATACCTCGGCTACGCCGATCCGCAAATCGGCGCCGTATTTGTTCCACGCGCAGACGACAAGCTTGTGCGAAGTTTGCCTGAAGCTGGTGCCGACGAAGATTTTGATCGAGGGCGAAGGCGTCTTCTATCAAAAACGCTGCGCCGAGCACGGCGTGCAGAAGACGCTAATTTCGACCGACGCGGACTATTGGAAGAGCTGCAAGGATTATCTGAAGCCCGGCGACCGGCCGCTGATGCCGCAGACGCATACGGAGCGCGGCTGTCCGTACGATTGCGGGCTGTGCCCCGATCACGAGCAGCATTCGTGTTTGGCGATTTTGGAGGTCAACGAGGCGTGCAATCTGTCGTGTCCGGTTTGCTTCGCGGATTCGTCGGTGAAGCGTACCGGCCATCGCGATCTCGCCACCATCGAGCGGATGATGGACACGCTCGTTGAAAGCGAAGGTGAACCCGACCTCGTTCAGATTTCGGGCGGAGAGCCGACGATCCATCCGCAGTTTTTCGAGATTCTGGACGCGGCGAAGCGGCGGCCGATCCGGCATTTGATGATCAACACCAACGGCATCCGCATCGCGCGGGAGCCCGAGTTCGTCGCGCGGCTCGCTACTTACCTGCCGCGGTTCGAAGTCTATCTGCAATTCGATTCTCTGAAGCGCGACGCCTTGATCAATCTGCGCGGCGCCGATTTGCGCAGCGTGCGGAACCAAGCGCTTGAGGCGCTGGAGAAGCACAACATCTCGACCACGCTAGTGGTGACGTTGAAGAAGGGCGTCAACGACGGCGAGGTCGCCGACATCGTGCGCCACGCGCTCGAGTGGCGCTGCGTGCGCGGCGTGACGCTGCAGCCGATCCAGGATGCCGGTCGCAACGACGGGTTCGACCCGAGGGCACATCGCGTGCTGCTCTCCGACGTGCGGCGCGAGGTGGCAAAGGCGGGCGTCTTCGCGCTCGAAGACATGATCCCCCTGCCCTGCAATCCCGATGCGATTTCGATCGGCTACGGCTTGCGCAACGGAAAATCGGTCGCGCCGATTACGTCGATGATCCCGCGCGAGGTGCTGGTGGAGGCCACGCCGAACACTGTGACGTTCGAAGCGTTTCCGGAATTGCGCCGGCGGATGTTCGATCTGCTGTCGCTGTCGACGGCGGCGGCGGACACGTCGGACAAGCTCGCGGCCGTGTTGTGCTGCCTGCCCGAAGCCGCCGTGCCGCAAGACATAAGTTACGAGCATACGTTTCGCGTTGTGATCGTTCAGTTCATGGACCGCTTCAACTTCGACCTCGGCGGCGTGAAGCGCAGTTGCGTGCATTTCGTGGAACCGGACGGGAAGATTTATCCCTTCGACACGTTCAACACGTTCTATCGGGACGGGAGTGCGGGCCGTCAAGCTCAGAAAGCGTACGCGAATGTCTAATGCCGAAAACGAAAAGCCGTCGAGCAGCGGAGAACTCGGCCGCCTCATCGGCTTGATCCTTATCGTCATCGGCGTGATCTGGCTGGTGACGACGGGCCTGTGCAGCGCAGTGTTTGCCGTTGGATTGTTCGACAACGGCAACTTGAACGACCTCGGCGTCGTGTTGACGATTGGCGTGCCGTCGGCGCTGATTGGCGGTGTGATCTATGCAATCGGGCGCTGGTTGAGGCCGAAAATCTGATGGACAACCAAATACCGCGCGGCAAGGCTGAGGTGAGTAGCTATCTTAGCCTCAACTTGATCGCATTTGGATTGTTCTGGTTTCTTTTTTCGGGTTTGTGCAGCGCATTTTTTGCAGTCGGCTTCGGGCTGCTTATCCCCGAAGTCGCCATTCCGTCTCTGCTGATCGGTGCTGCCTCTTTCGCAATCGGATGGTGGATGGGACCGCGTGCGAGATGAGAAAATCCTCTGAGTCCGGTTCCGACATCCGATGCTTCTTCGGTCAATTGCTGATCATTGTGGGCATGGTGTGGCTGGTGACCACAGGCCTGTGTACGTTGGGGTTCTTGCTCTTCATCACAAGCACGTATCACCTGATGACGGGAGATCTTTGGTGGATCGTGGGCATTGGCGGACCGTCGGCGCTGATCGGTTGGGGCATCCAAATGCTTGGCAGGCACTTCAAAGCGAAATCGCCATGAACGACGCACCAAAACAACCCCACTCGATCCGCCGCTTCGTCGGTTTGATCCTGATCGTCATCGGCGCTTTGTGGCTGACCGCGTCCGGGCTGTGCAGCGCGGCGTTTTTCGGCATGATGTTGTTTGAAGGCGGCGATATTCGCGAGATATTGAGCATCGTTCCGATGATCTTGTTGGTCGGCGGTTTTTCGGCTGGAATGGGATTCGTACTTTACGTGATCGGACGCGCCATGAGGCCTAAGACATGACGGGCGAACCCTCCGCCTCAGCACCCAACAAGACCCGCCGCTTCGCCGGCGCGGCGCTGGTTTCGGTGGGCATTTTGATTTTGGCGTTCTTGGGGTTTTGTGTGGTTGCCGCGCTCAACCTGCGCGTCTCGTTGACCGGATCGATGCCGGAGCTTTCGGATTTCGCCCAGGCGATGGCGATTTTGTCGCCGGTTGTTTTGGTGGCGCTGCTTCTGATCGGCTATGGGCGGCGTTTGCTGAGGAAGGGATGACGGAGTACGCCGTCGATCCGTTTCCCATGCCGGTGCGCCGCTTTCTCGCCGATGCGGAAAAATATCTGCAACGCGGCGATGTCGTTTTGTGCAAAGGCAGGGCCTCGCTTTATTCGTGGGCGATACGTTGGTGGACCTCGTCTGAATTCAGTCATGCGGCAATGGTATTTTCGGTGCCGAGCCATGAGGAAGGTTTCGAGCGCACGTTTCTGATCGAAGCGGGAACCAGCGGCGTCGATTTGACCGATCTCAAGCACTACACCGTCGACCTGTCGCGCTTCTACGATATCGCGATCAAACGCTGCGAGCGGCCATGGATGACGGTCGAGGTGCAGCGCGTGATCCGCGGGCACATGCTGAATTTCATCAAGGCGAACTACGACTATTTCAAAGTCGTGGCGCTGTTCCGTTCGTTGCTCAGCAATACGATCTTCGGTTTGAGCGCCGGCATCGAGGGCATCGACAAGGCGGTGCGGCGCAGCGTGCGCTGGAGCCGGACGCCGCCGTCGCGGTTTTTGTGTTCGGGTTTCGTGCAGTTCGGTTTCATCAGCGCCGTCAGGCGGTTGGTCAAAGCCGGGCGGCTTCCCGAGGGCGCGCTCGATGAAATTATCTTCAAGCCGCATCTGGCGATCGGTGCCGATGCGACAGCGATCCTTGCCACCACGCCGGAGGATTTCGCGCAATCGGACAAGCTCGTCTGGCGCTACGCGATCAGGCGCGGACGCGTTTATCGGGCGGAAAGCTACGACGCGGTTAGGACTGTCTTTCGGCGGCGGTAATGTTGTGACGAACGCTTCGTTGCCGCGATGAAGTCACAATGCGGTCGAACCGTCACCACGATCCGGGCGTGTGATGGCAGCGTCGTTTGGAGAGACGGCCCATGTCACCGATGACCCGCCCGCTTGGTTATATCGTCTACGGCTACTGGTTCTTGTTCTGGCTGATGAACGGCATGGACAAGTTCATGCACGGCGCCAGCGTATCGCTCGGCGGCGGGCCGTTGTTCACTTGGTTCGGCAAAAACCGGTCGGAGCAATTCACCAAGTACTTCGATCGCATGGACTTGGCGCCCGAGGGAATTGCGCCTTTGCTTGCTACCTGCGGTGCGATCGAACTGGCCGTCGCGGTACTTTTTGCGGTCGCTCTTGTCAGTGTTCGCCGCTTCGAGCAGTGGTCGGGGGCGGCCTTCGCGGCGTGCGCCCTGATGTTTCTCGGTTTTAGCCTTTGGGACGTGGTGGCGGGCGACCGGGCCGAATTGTTGGAGCACGGCACCTATATGGGGGTCGTGTTCATCACGGCGGCTTTTGTGGCGGTGACCCAATTCCGGCCGTTCGCCGGTGCCCGGGCGGTCGTACCGAACCGT
>JANOFM010000177.1:0-3771 GCA_031413635.1 Alphaproteobacteria bacterium
TCGTGGTGCCGTTCACGCTTCTGATCATATTCCTGCTGCTCTATCTGAATTTCGGCCGCCTGAGCGAAACGCTGATCGTCATGCTGTCGGTGCCGTTCGCGCTCGTGGGCGGGTTGTGGCTGATGTTCTGGTTGGGTTTCAATTTTTCTGTCGCCGTCGCCGTGGGTTTCATTGCCCTTGCCGGCGTGGCGGCCGAAACCGGCGTCGTCATGCTGATCTATCTCGACGGCGCCTATCGCGCCCGCGCCGCACGCGCGGCGGCCGAGGGCCGCGCGATCGACGCGGCCGATATCACCGCCGCCGTCATGGAGGGCGCGGTGGAACGCGTGCGGCCGAAGCTGATGACGGTGGCCGCGATCATGGCGGGGCTTCTGCCGATCATGTGGAGCACGGGCGCGGGTTCGGAAATCATGCAACGAATCGCGGTGCCGATGATCGGAGGCATGGTGTCGTCGACGGTGCTGACGCTGATCGTCATCCCGGCGATTTATTCGCTGGTCAAAGGGACCGGCACCCGCGGCACGGCCGCGGAACGCCGACTAGTTGGGTAGACGGAAACTCATTTGCATGTGGCGCACTTTCTCTTTCCAGAAAAATGCCCACGCATATTCGGCCATCTCTTGGTCTTCGTCCTCGACGGTGCAAGTCAAGAAGTACGCTTTGTTCGGGGCGGCTACGACCATTTGGCTCCGAATTCTGCCGGATGTTTTTTCCGCACTGTCGGTGTAGCTCGCCGTGCAGACGGCTGCTTGCGAGCCGTTGTGAAGGAACGATTCAGAGCCGCCGATGTCGAGACTGCTGATGGCCGGTCCCTCGTGGTTGCAAAAGACCTCGCGGCGCTCGGTGGCAATTGCGGCGGCGAATGCCGCTTGCGGGGCTTCCTTTGGGTAGTCGTTACGATTGGCGATGCAAACCAAACTGCCGTTGCTTCCCGCCACGACCGAAAAAAACATCAGATCGTCCGGGTCTTTTCCTCCGGCATAGTCTGCGACGGCGGTGGGAATGGAAATCGTAAGACCGGGTTCGCCGTGCAAGGTCACCGACTTCCATTCGTCTCTCGCCACAGCCACGACGGCGAGCATCATGGCAACGGCTATTGTTGCAGCGGAGAGGCGGAGGTGTGCCATTGGATGCTTGCCGGTGGGTTGACGAATCTGGAGCCATGAAAACCCTAACACACGCCGGTTCCACGCTCTCCCCTCTGCTGCGAGGCTCACTTCGCCGCGGCCGGCAATCCGCCAATGTCACACCCTGCAAGCCCTGCGAACCCGACGCGTTGACAGGGGGGGAGTGCCCCCTTATCTGTCCCCCACGCCTGCGCGCGAAACCCAGCTTTTGCGTACCTCTTGGAGGCGAACTTTGGCCGTATTCCGCGCGGCCGAGGCGCCTTGGACATACCTCAGTTCGATCTTAAGGACGACATCGAATGCTCGGCTTGAATACGCTGGCCAAGAAGATTTTCGGCTCCAGCAACGACCGCAGACTCAAGCCCCTTTACGCACGGGTGCCGCGCATCAACGCGCTCGAGCCGGAATTCGCCAAACTGACGGACGATGAATTGCGGCAAAAGACCATCGAGTTTCGCCAACAGGTGGCGAACGGGCGCAAGCTCGACGACCTATTGCCGGAGGCGTTCGCAACCGTGCGCGAGGCGGCCAAGCGCACTTTGCGCCAGCGCCATTTCGACGTGCAGTTGATCGGCGGCATGGTGCTGCACGACGGCGATATCGCCGAAATGAAAACCGGCGAAGGCAAGACCTTGGTCGCGACCCTGCCCGTTTATCTGAACGCGCTGTCGGGCAAGGGCGTGCACGTGGTGACGGTCAACGACTATCTTGCGAAGCGCGACGCGGAGTGGATGGGTCAGGTCTATCGCTTCCTGGGGCTCACGGTCGGGTGCATCGTGCACGGGCTCAGCGATCCGCAGCGGCGCGAGCAATACGCGGCCGACGTGACCTACGGCACGAACAACGAATACGGCTTCGACTACCTGCGCGACAATATGAAATATTCGAAGGCGCAGATGGTGCAGCGCGGGCACAATTACGCGATCGTCGACGAAGTGGACTCGATCTTGATCGACGAGGCGCGCACGCCGTTGATTATTTCGGGACCGACCGAGGATCACTCGAACCTTTATAAGGTGATCGACGCGTTCATGCCGGAGTTGAAGGCCGAGCATTTCGAGCTCGACGAGAAGCAGCGCACGATCACCTTGACCGACGAGGGCAACGAGGCGGTGGAAAGCTGGCTGGCGAAGAACGGCATCATGGGCGAAGGAGGGCTTTACGACATCGCCAACGTATCGCTGGTCCACCACGTGAGCCAAGCGTTGAAGGCGCACAAGCTGTTCCAGAAGGACAAGGATTACATCGTCAAGGACGACAAGGTCATCATCATCGACGAATTCACCGGCCGCATGATGGACGGGCGGCGTTATTCGGAGGGCTTGCATCAAGCGCTGGAAGCCAAGGAAAACGTCGCGATCCAGCCGGAGAACGTGACGCTGGCCTCGATTACGTTCCAGAATTATTTCCGCCTCTATACGAAGCTTGCCGGCATGACCGGAACGGCGTCGACGGAAGCCAACGAATTCATGGAGATCTACGACCTCGACGTCATCGAGATCCCGACGAACATGCCGGTTACGCGCATCGACGACGACGACGAGATTTACCGTACGATCGACGAGAAATATGACGCCATCGTCGAGACGATCAAGGACGCGGTCAAGCGCGGTCAACCGATGCTGGTGGGCACGGTGTCGATCGAAAAATCGGAGACGCTGTCGGCGATCCTGAAGAAGCAAAAGATCAAGCACAACGTGTTGAACGCGCGCTATCACGAGATGGAGGCGCAGATCATCGCGCAAGCGGGCGTGCCCGGAACGATCACGATCGCCACCAACATGGCAGGGCGCGGCACCGACATTCAGCTGGGCGGCAACGCCGATATGCGGGTCGCGGTCGAGACGATCGGCATCGAGGACGAGGCCGAGAGGAAGCGCGCCGAAGACCGCATCCGCGCCGAAGTGGCCGTCGCCAAGCAAAAGTCGATCGACGCCGGCGGGCTTTACGTGTTGTGCACCGAGCGTCACGAAAGCCGGCGCATCGACAATCAGTTGCGCGGCCGTTCGGGGCGCCAGGGCGACCCGGGCCATTCGAAATTCTATTTGAGCCTGCACGACGACCTGATGCGCATTTTCGGGCAGGACAAGCTCGACGGCATGTTGCAGCGGCTGGGATTGAAACAGGGCGAGGCGATCAGCCACGGCATGGTCAATGCGGCGGTTGCGAAGTCGCAAGCGCGTGTGGAGGCGCGCAACTTCGACATTCGCAAGAACTTGCTCAAGTTCGACAACGTGATGAACGATCAGCGCAAGACGATCTTCGAGCAGCGCTTGGAATTCATCGGCGCCGACACGGTGCATGATGTGGTTATGGGCATGCGCCATCAGTTGATCGAGGATTTGGTCAAGCGTTACGTGCCGCCCAACACCTATGCCGAACAGTGGCGCACTTCCGACCTTCAGACTGACGTCAAAGAGTATTACGGCGTCGACTTGCCGATCGTGGCGTGGGGCAAAGAAGACGGCATCGCCGAGGAAGAGTTCATCCAGCGCATCGTCAAGGCAGCCGACGACCGCGGCGAAGAGCGGCTGCGCGCCGCGCCGCCCGAGGTGGTCAGCCAGATCGAGCGCGCGGTTTTGCTGCAGACGATGGATCACGAATGGCGAGAGCATTTGATTACGCTCGACCATTTGCGCCACAC
>JANOFM010000178.1:0-9631 GCA_031413635.1 Alphaproteobacteria bacterium
GTGGATTTCCTCGATCGACGTGGAAAACATCGCCGTCGGCTGCCCCGGCGTTGCCCAAGCCGCAGTCATCGGCATCGCCCACCCCAAATGGGACGAACGCCCGCTGCTCATCATCGTCCGCAAACCGGATTCGAAGGTCACGAAGGACGAGGTGCTGAAATACCTCGAAGGCAAAATCGCCAAATGGTGGACCCCCGACGACGTGGCCTTCGTGAACGAAATCCCGCTCACCGCCACCGGCAAGATCCAGAAGGTGACGCTGCGCCAGCGATTCAAGGATTACAAACTGCCCACCGCCTAGCGTCATGAGAGGGGCGCGCGAACAACGCGCGCCCCGCCGCTGTTTTTTCTCTGCTCAGCGCGCCGGTTCGAGGTCGGTGTTCTTCACCCAGCCCTGATTGCCGTTTTCGTCCTCGACCTTCCACCACGCGCCGTCCTTTTCGCCGGTGGGATAGACGCGCATGCCGGCTTCCAACTTGCGCACCACGGTCGCGCCCGGATCGGGGAACTTGCGCATCGTCGTCGCGCGCATCGTCTGATAGGCGCGCTCGGGCGCCGCGGCCTTCGCGTCTGCCGGCAGCGCGCCCAACTGGTTTACGAGCTTTGTGTAGGCATCGAGGAAGGCCAGCGATATGACCTGACCGATGTCGGTGTCTTCGTAACCGCCGCCGACCACGCCGCCGAAGCCGCCCCATCCACCGGCCCCCGCACCCAGCGCGAACGACACGTCGGTCTTTTGTGCCTTGCCCTCTTCGATAGCTTTCGTTTCCGACGTGCGCACGTCGGTCACCGACAAGATCGCCTGCGCTTCGAGGTCCCGCGTGCGCAAGCCCCCACCAATGATGCCGCCGACCGGACCGCCGATGATCCCGCCGACGATGCCGCCGACAGCCGAGCCGCCAGTGTCGCGATCGGCCGCCACCACTTCGGCGACCAGCACGTAGTCGGCGGCACGCACCTGACCGCCGCCCACATTCGACCGTTTCTGAAGGTCGCCCTGTTTCTCGAGATCCCGCTCTCGTTGCGCGGCGTCAAATCCGGCGCCGCGGTCGACAAGCGTAAAACACCCCGAGCGCTGTACATAGAGCTTGAGCAGTTTCTGCGGCGATTGCAGATCGTAAACCGTCCATCCGTTGCGATCGCCGTCGACGATCGAGATGGCGCCGAGCGACTGGCCGCATCTAGGAATCTCAGGTCGCTTAGTGTCTTCGGCGAACGCGGCGGTCGAAAGCAAACCTACCGCGGCGCCGGAGGCTGCAACGCACAGTGCCGGCACCGAAACGATGCGGCTCGAACGATTTCCACGCATGACTTTCCCCCGAAAGTTCTGATCCCCAAGAGATTTCTATACACGCCGGTAGGGATGACGGGCAATCCAGTTCGCCTGGCAGCCTTCATTCGAGAGTTGGAGTGCGCCATTTCAGTCCCGGAAACCGGGCATCGTCGCGGTCGAATGTGATCCATTCGCATCCCCACTCAATCGCGAGAGCGGCGAACCAGGCGTCGGTGACACGCGGCCCGGTTGTTTTTGTGACCATGCAATTGCTGACATTCGAATAGATTACATAAAGCCATAGCGGAGGCGCTCCACCAAGTCGCGATCTTCGCTCTCTTGATAGTCGGGGCAATTCGTTGGATCGACCCCAGGCAACAAGCCGCCGGAGGCTTGGCTGATCGGCAGGCGCAGGCGCTTCGTCGAGTGCGCAGGTTTGCGGTCACCATCGAGCACACGCATGACCCCTTCGGCGATGAGAGAGGTAAGAGTCCGCCCCTCCGCGGCCGCCTTGCGCTTGGCGCGGATCATCACATCGAGCGGCAGACGAACAGTGGTGCGCTTGTCCATACGCCAAGACATAAAAGAGAACGCGCCAAAAAGTCAGTCGAGTTTACAAGCGATACTGCCGAAATCCGTTGCCTGCGTCCCCATTTTCCGAGATCGCCGCCTTGCGCCAACAGTTCAAGGACTACAAACTGCCCACCGAATTTGGAAAGCCGTGGGGAGACAGTCATGAACGGACTATTCGGGCGCTTGGCGCTTTTGGCGGCGATCGCCGCTGCCGTCTTGGTCGCAGGTGCCGGGCCGGCATATCGCAATGGCTTCGCTGAACTCGGACTAGCGTTTGAATTCATGAAGTACGGCGTCTATGCCGCCGGGGCGGCGGGCGTCCTTGCCGTGCTTTGGATCGTCTTTGCCTTCGTCGGCCGTTCGGCCAACGGGTTTGTTGCATTTCTCGTCGCCCTGGTTCTGGCTTCGGGCGCCGCCTACGTTCCCATCAACATGCAGGCGACGGCGGCCAAGTTGCCGCTGATCCACGACATCACGACCGACAGCGCCAACCCGCCGGCCTTTGTCGCCATCGCGCCCTTGCGTGCCACTGCGGCAAACGGCGTCGACTACAAGACCGACCCCGCCGAACAGCAAAAAGGTTATCCCGACATTGCGCCGCTGGTCACCGAGGTGCCACCCGCCGATATGTTCCCGCGCGCGGAGGCAACTGCGCGCGCCATGGGATGGGAAATTGTCGACGCCAAGGCGGGCGAGGGACGCATCGAAGCGACCGACACGACCGCTTGGTGGGGTTTCAAGGATGATGTCGTCATCCGCATCGCGGACGAAGGAAGCGGTTCGCGCCTCGACATACGCTCGATGTCGCGGGTGGGCAAATCGGATTTGGGCAAGAACGCGGAACGTATTCGCGCTTTCCTCGCCGCATTGAAGGACGCGAAATAGACCGTTGACCGCAACGCTTAAATCAGTCGACCTCAACGTCGAACTTCCGAAACTGCCGGTGGATCGCACCTACGATCCGGTCTACGGTAAGCCGGTCGAGATTTCGCCGTTGATCCGCCGCGTGCTGGCGCGCAATCCGAACCCGTTCACCTTCCACGGCACCGGCACCTACATCGTCGGTCGCGGCAAGGTCGCGGTCATCGACCCCGGCCCGCTGATCGACGAACATGTCGAGGCGTTGAAGACGGCGCTCGACGGCGAAACCGTCACCCACATTCTGATCACGCACACCCACGGCGATCACTCGCCGGCCGCCGCGCCCTTGAAGGCAGCGACGGGCGCCAAAACCTATGGCTTCGGACCGCACGGCGCCGGCAAGCGGGACGAGGGCGTCGACGTGGAGGAGGGCGGCGACATGGACTTCCGCCCCGACATCGTCGTGCGCGACGGCGACACGATCAAAGGCGAAGGCTGGACCTTCGATTGCCTTTACACGCCCGGTCACACCTCGAATCATATTTGCTTTGCCTTGCGCGAGGAGAAGGTGGTCTTCAGCGGCGACCACGTCATGGGCTGGTCGACCACTGTGATCGGTCCGCCCGATGGCGACATGGCGCAATATTTCGCAAGCCTGCGCAAACTCACCGCGCGCGACGACAGCCTCTTTTACCCGACGCACGGCAACCCGATCCGCGACCCGCAAGTCTTCGTGACTAAGCTGATCGAACACCGCATCGCCCGCGAGCGTCAAATCGAGGAATGCCTGAAGCGCGGCATCGCCCGCATCCCCGACATGGTCGCGGTGATCTACTCGGAGATCGACAAGAAACTGCACCCGGCGGCCGCGATGTCCGTGTTCGCCCACCTCCAGCACATGGTCGCCACCGGCCGCGCCGCCTGCGACGGCGCGCCCCGCGCCCGCAGCGACTATCGAATTTCATAACCCAGCACAGGAGCTATTCCATGAAGTTCTACAACTCGATCGGTCCCAACCCGCGCGTCGTGCGCATGTTCATGGCCGAGAAGGATCTCAAGTTTCCGGTTGTCGAAGTCGACTTAATGAAAGCGGAAAACCGCCAAGGTCCTTACATGCAGAAAAACACCGCCGGTCAGATACCGTGCCTCGAACTCGACGACGGCACGACGGTGAGCGAGATCACCGTGATCTGCGAGTATCTGGAAGACACGCACCCCACGCCGGCGCTGATCGGCGCCTCGCCGAAGGAGAAGGCCGAGACGCGCATGTGGACGCGCCGCATCGACCTCAACATTTGCGAGCCCATGGCCAACGGCTTTCGCTACAGCCAAGGTCTGCCGCTATTCAAAAATCGCATCCCAACCGCGCCCGAAGCCGCCGATGGCCTGAAGCGCGTCGCGCAGGATCGCATCTTGTGGCTCGACAAAATGATCGAAGGCCGCAAGTTCATCTGCGGCGACCGCTTCTCCTACGCCGACATCCATTTCTTTGCCTTCTTGGATTTCGGCGCTCAAGTCGGCCAGCCGCTCAATTCGGAAGCCAAGAACGTCGCCGCGCTTTACGAACGCGTGAAGGCGCGCCCCAGCGCCAAGGCGTGACGACTGGCAGGTCGCGCGTCACGCCGTTGTGACTGGAAATAGTTGGCGCGCCCAGTTCGCATGGCCACGAACAGGGAGGTCTCCCGTGATGGGTTTTCGCCAATTCGCCGTCGTGGCGCTGGTATTGTGGAGCGCCGCATCGAGTGCCGCCCAAGCGTCGAACGGCCTTTTCGATCTCACTTGGCGCAAGCTTGCCTCCGGCGTCTGGGTCGGCCAGCGTCCCGATCCGATGCGTTACCCGGTCGTCGCCAACAGCGTCATCGTCGTCGGCGACGACGGCGTCTTGATCTTCGACGGTGGCGGCTTTCCGGCCCAAGGCGAACAAGTGCTCGCCAAAGTCAAAGCGCTAACCGCACTGCCGGTGAAGTACGTCGTCATCAGCCACTGGCACGGCGACCACAACCGCGGAATTTTCCCGATCTTGGAAGCGTTTCCGAACGCCGAAGTGATCGGCCACAGCTTCACCCGCGCCGCTATGCTGGGCGCGCCGATGCAACGCATCCACAAGTCGGAGCAAGCGGGCGACGTGCGCGACACCGGCGCGGACGTCAAGAAGTCGCTCGACGACAACAAGTTCATCGACGGTTCGCCGCTCGCTCCCGCCGAGCGTCCGTTCTTCGAGCGCTTTGTCGTCGACAGCGCCGCGCATCAAGCCGAAGCCGTGCGCATGAAGATCACGCCGCCCGCGGTGACCTTCGACGGCGAACTCGACATCGATCTGGGCCGCCGCGTCGTACAGCTGCGCCACTTCGGCCCCGGCAACACCAAGGGCGACGCGGTGATGATCTTACCCAAGGACCACATCGTCGCCGCCGGCGACACGGTCGTTGAGCCCATCCCTTACGCATTCGGGAGCCACCCGAAAAGCTGGGCGTCCGTCCTACGGCAGATCAAGGCGACCCACTACGCAACGCTGATCCCCGGCCACGGCGCATTGCAGACCGACACGCGTTACGTCGACTTGCTGATCGAGGCGCTCGAAAGTGTAACGCGTCAGGTCGAGGCCGCCTTGGCCAAGGGCAAATCGCTTGAAGACATCGGCAAGGCCGTCGATCTCTCGTCGGTCGAACCGCGCTTCACCAAAGGCGATCCGATCCTCAATCGCTTCTTCGGCTTCTATTTCAAAGAACCCGCCGTTCAGGCCGCGTACAATGTCGCTAAAGGCATCGAGAACGAGAAGTTGACGGAAGATCCGCCGCAACCGAAAAAGCCGAACTAGATTTTTCGTCCGGCCTTCTCCCAATACGGGTCGCGCAACTTTCGTTTGAAGATCTTGCCCGAATCCTCGCGCGGCAACTCGGCGCGGAACTCGACCACCTTCGGCACTTTGTAGCGTGCCAAGTGATCGCGCACGAACGACTTGACGTCGCTCTCGCTCAACATTGCACCCGGTTGCGGTTGCACCACCGCGCACAGTGCTTCGCCGAACTCGGCGTCAGGAATACCGAACACACCGCAATCGGCGACGCCCGGTATCCTTAGAATCTCGGCCTCGATTTCGGCGGGATAAATATTCACGCCGCCAGAGATCACCATGTTATTGCGCCGGTCGCACAAGAACAGGAATCCGTCCTTGTCGACATAGCCGATATCGCCGACCGAAATCAGCCCGTTGCGCTCCGCCTTGCGCCGCTTCTCGTCGTCGCCGTGATAGGTGAAATCGCTGCCCGTCGTCATGCGTACATAAACGTCGCCCGCCTCGCCGACCGGCACTTCTTTTCCGGCCTCGTCCGAAATCACCAACTTCACGTCTGCTTGCGGCCGCCCGACGGTGCCGGGATGCGCCAACCATTCCTCCGCGGTGCAGAATACGACCGCGCCCGTTTCGGTCGCGCCGTAATATTCGTTGATCACCGGCCCCCACCACTCGATCATCTCGCGCTTGACCTCGATGGGGCAGGGGGCCGCCGCATGCACGACGAACTTCAACGACGACAGATCGTATGTCTTGCGCACCTCGCGAGGCAGCTTCAGCAAGCGCACGAACATCGTCGGCACCATATGCAGATGCGTCACGCGATGCCGTTCGATCAGTTGCAGCAATTCCTCCGGCTCGAAGCGCGCCTGAAGGACCACGTCGGCGCCCGCACGCAAGCAATAAGCGCCATAAGCATTGGGTGCCGAATGATACATCGGCCCGGTCACCACCGTGACGATATGTTCGTGCTTCTGCTGCACCAGCACGCCGTCCAACCCGAACGCGCGCCCGATTTGTTTCGTACCGGCCAGCGCCTGTGCGGGCGTCGGCGGCGCGCGCTTGACGCCCTTGGGCCGCCCTGTCGTGCCCGAGGTGTAGATGATGGCGCCTGGAGGGGTGGCTACTTCGGGGGCGCGTCGCGGGAAGCTTTCGATCCAGGCGTCCCACACCTTGACCCCGGGCCGCATCTCGCAATCGGCGGGTGGAATTTGATAGGCCGCCGTAATCTCGGGCGGCGTATCGACGGCGAACACCGCAACGCCCTGCGGCACCGCCTTCATGGCGACGGGCAACAGATCGTTGTGCACGACAATCGCCTTAACGCCCGAGTCTTGGATGATGTAGGTCGCTTCCTCGACCGTAAAATGCCAATTGACCGGCACCGAATAGGCGCCCAATTGGCCCGCCGCAATGCCCGCTTCGAAGAACGCGAAGTCGTTGCGCATCATCAAGCCGACGCCGTCGCCCCGTCCGATGCCGATCGAAGCAAAGGCGGAAGCCGCGCGTTCCACGCGTTCGGCCAATAGAGTTAAGGGAAGTTCACGCGCACCGCTGATAAGTCTGCCCGGCATTGTCCGCCCACCAATTGTCGGACCTCATCGTGCCGCTGCGCGCGCCGCATGGCAAGCGCGTCGTCCGGCATGCCGCGAGCTTGATCGTCGAAGTTGATCTTGGCAAAGCCGTCGGCAATCGGCAAACCGGCCGCCGCCCGCGCCACCCCGTCGCCGAAGCACTGAGGTGCCTTGGCCGCTCCTCGGCCTTCATGTGATAAGCGGCTGGACCAGAATAGGGAGCCCGGCCGCGATGCCTTTGATCCTCGAACCGCTGCATCATGCTGCCGCCTGCACCGACGACGAAGGCGTCCGGCGCGCTCAAGGCTTCCATGGGCAAATGAAGTCGCGCCGCACCGTGCGCGACTTCTCCGATCGGCCGGTGCCGATGGAAATCATCGCCAGCGCGATCCGAACGGCGGGCATGGCGCCCAGCGGCGCCAATCGTCAACCCTGGCACTTCGTCGTCGTCACCGATCCTGCCGTCAAAGGCGCGATCCGCACCGCGGCCGAACAGGAAGAGCGTGCCTTTTACGACGGGCGCGCGCCCAAGGAATGGCTTGAAGCGCTCGAACCGCTCGGCACCGACTGGCGAAAACCGTTCCTAGAAACCGCGCCGGTCTTAATCGTGATCTTCCAGCAATTGTGGGGTTCGGTCCCGAGCGGCGGTCGCGTCAAGAACTACTACGTCCTGGAAAGCGTCGGCATCGCGACCGGTTTCCTCATCGCCTCGCTGCACCAGGCGGGCCTTGCGACGCTCACCCACACGCCGAGTCCGATGGGCTTCTTGCGGGAGGTTCTGAAACGCCCCTCGAACGAAAAAGCGGCGATGATTTTGGTCGCCGGTCACCCAGCGGCCGACGCGCAAGTACCGCGCATCGCCAAGAAATCGATCGAGGAAATCGCGACCTTTGTTTGACCGGCTATTGCGGTTCTCGTTCGGCTTTGATTTGCGGCGGAGGAATTCCAAGTACCGTCATGCGCGCCGTAACGCCGGAATCGATTGCCATCGCCGTCGCCATGTCCGTTTGGCCGCCGGTGGTGTCGTTCGAATAGATCTTCGCCACGCCGCGCCCATAGCGCGCCTCGACGTTTGTTGAAGAAATAGCAAGCGCCGCATCGTAGTCCGTGATCGCCGCCGCCCATTGCTGTAAGCGCACATAGGCATGTCCGCGTTGCGTCAGCGCAACCATATGTCCGGGCTTCAGCGCAAGTGCGCGGTTGAAGTCATGCATCGCCTTGTCGTGCATGGCCAACGAAACATAAGTCGAGCCGCGCCCGGCGAGCGCATCCGCGTCGTTCGGCGACAAACTCAACGACGACGAGTAATCGGCAACGGCGGCTTGCGGATTGCCGCTGACGCGCTGCGCGACGGCGCGATTGAATAATGCCTGCGCGTAGTCGGTCTTGAGCTTCAGCGCCTCACTGTAGTCGGCGATCGCCCGCCCAAAGTCGTTCTTGCCCACATAGGCGTTGCCACGATTGTAGAACGCCACCGCTTTATATTCGCGCGACTGGCGGCCCGACTTGATCAACGCCGTACAGCCTTTGATTTGATCGTCGGCGGTGATCATCATTCCGCCGTTGCACAGCGTATTGCTGTCGCGCGCCTCCGCGGCCGTCTCGCTCGATGTCGCCGGCTTTGCCTTACTGCGCCGCCGCGCCTCTGCGTCGCCGGCGGCGACCAAAATCGCGGCCGCCAGCAGCAACACGTTAAACAGATGTCTCATGGCACGCCCACCCCAACGCGTTCGCATTGCGGCAGGAGGCATCGTCAACGTCAAGGGCCCGCAGCAATGCAAACCGGTTAACTCTGAAGCCGGCATCGATGTTCGCGGTGCTCACGAAAAGGTGAGGAAATGGCCAAATTTGAGAGTTGAACGATCACTCAAGTCGCGATACTGAGTGATCGTTCAACTAGGCAACCCCCCGCGCAATATGATGAGCACCCGCGACCGCATCGTTATCGAAGCCATGCGCCTATTCTGGGAAAAGGGTTACGCCTCGACGAGCATCGCCGACATTCTTAAAGCCGCCGACGCCAACGCGGGCAGCCTCTATCATTTCTTTCCCGGCAAACAGGACGTCCTGACCGCTGTCCTTGACGCCTATCAGGCGGGAATCAGGCCGATGCTGCTCGAACCCGCCTGGGCCGGCGTCGACGACCCCGTCGAGCGCATCTTCGCGCTGCTCGCGCGCTATCGCCAATTGCTGGTCGACACCGGCTGCACCTATGGCTGCCCGATCGGCTACCTCGCGCTCGAACTGCATGAGCCCGACCCCGTGGTGCGAGTCCGAATCGCCGCCAACTTCGACGGCTGGGTCGACGCGATCGAAGAATGCATCAACGCCGCCCGCGCCCGCTTCCCCGCCGACATCGATCCGCGCCGCCTCGCGCACTTCGTGCTCACCACGATGGAAGGCGCCGTCATGCAGGCGCGCACCTATCGCACCGTCGAAACCTTCGATCAATCGATCGCAGAGTTGCGCCGCTATTTCGACGCGCTCCAACAAACCGCTGGCGCGCAAAAACCCAAAGGTAGGAAAAAATGAAAAAGTTGCTTGCGCTGTTGCTCG
>JANOFM010000179.1:0-12464 GCA_031413635.1 Alphaproteobacteria bacterium
GGCGCTTGTGACGCTGTGCGTGGGTGCCGGTATGGGTACGGCCACGATCATCGAGCGCGTTTAAGCGATCCAACTTCAAAGGAATTCAAGATCATGGAACTCAAGGTATTCAAGTGGAATCAGGACGGCGACGGCATCGTCACATTGACGTGGGACGACCCGGACCGCACGATGAACGTGCTGTCGAACACGGCGATGAAGGACATCGCATCGGCGATCGAGAAAGTCGTCGGCGACGCGGCGATCAAGGGCGCGATCATCACAAGCGGCAAGGCGAACGGCTTTTGCGCGGGTGCGGCGCTCGACGAAATGGAAGGCTCGGCGAGCGGCGCCGGCCAACCCAAAAGCGAGGAAGAGCGCGTGCGCGCTCGCTATAACGGGGTGCTGCAGTTCAATCTGTTGCTGCGCAAACTCGAGACCTGCGGCAAGCCGGTGGTGGCTGCGATCAACGGTTTGGCGTTGGGCGGCGGGCTCGAGGTGACGCTGGCGTGTCATTACCGCGTGGTGGCCGACAATCCGAAAATTCAACTGGGCTTGCCGGAATCGAAGGTGGGCTTGCTGCCGGGCGGCGGGGGCACGCAACGCTTGCCGCGATTGATGGGGGCGCAGGCCGCGCTCGGCCTGATCATGCAGGGCAACTCGCTCGATCCGAAGGCGGCCGAAGCGCAAAAGATGGTGCACAAAGTGGTACCCGCCGATCAACTGATTGCGGAAGCCAAGCGGTGGATCAAGGAGACGCCGAACGCGGTGCAACCGTGGGACAAAAAGGGCTTCGAAGTTCCGGGCGGTCTTCCCAACGACAAAGGCACGTCGACGGCGTTCACGATGGGCAATGCGCTTTATCGCAAGTCGTCGTACAATAACTATCCGGCGCAACGTTACATTTTGAGTTGCGTCTATGAAGGATTGTCGGTGCCGATCGATGCGGGATTGCGCATCGAGGCGCGCTATTTCACCAAGCTGCTGATGGATCCGGCGTCGCGCAACATGATCCGCTCGCTGTTCTTGTCGATGCAGGATTTGGGCAAAGGCGCGCGGCGGCCCGCGAGTGTTCCCGCAACTTCGGTCAAGAAGCTCGGCGTTTTGGGTGCGGGCATGATGGGTGCGGGTATTGCTTACGTGTCGGCGCAGGCGGGCATGGAGGTCGTGTTGCTCGATACGACGCAAGAGGCGGCGGACAAGGGCAAAGCATATTCGACGAAGCTGCTCGACGGGCAGATCGCAAAGGGCCGGACCACCGATGATAAGAAGCAAAAGTTGCTTTCGCTGATCAAGCCGACGACGAGCTACGAAGAGCTGAAAGGTTGCGATCTGATCATCGAAGCGGTGTTCGAGACGCGCGAGATCAAGGCCGACGTAACGAAGAAGGCCGAAGCACAAATCGCGGCGAAGGCGGTGTTCGGTTCGAATACATCGACGCTGCCGATCACGGGCTTGTCGGAGGCGAGCGTCAGACCGGAAAATTTTATCGGCATCCACTTCTTCTCGCCGGTCGACAAGATGCAGTTGGTCGAGATCATCATGGGCCGGAAGACGAGCGATTATGCGCTCGCCATGGCGGTCGATTATGTCAAGCAGATCAAGAAGACGCCGATCGTGGTCAACGATTCGCGCGGCTTTTACACCTCACGCTGTTTCGGCACCTATGTGGCCGAGGGGCAGGAGATGCTGGCCGAAGGCATCGCGCCGGCGATCATCGACAATGTCGGACGCATGACCGGCATGCCGCGCGGGCCGTTGGAGTTGTCCGACGACGTGGCGCTCGACCTTGCCTTTAAGGTGCGCGAGCAGACGAAGAAGGATCTGGGCGACAAATACGAGGCCGGTCCCGCCGACACTCTGATCGAAACGATGGTGGCAAAGCTCGGGCGCTATGGGCGTAAAAACGGCAAGGGCTTCTACGATTATCCGGCGGATGCGGGCGGTAAGAAACGCCTGTGGCCGGGGTTGAAGGATATCGTGAAGTTCAAGGTGACGTCGTCGACGCCGGAGTTCGTGGAGGAGTTGAAGAAGCGCTTCCTCTATCGCCAGGCGATCGAAGCGTCGCGTTGTTTCGAGGAAAACGTCGTCACCGATCCGCGCGAGGCGGATGTGGGGGCGATCCTGGGGTGGGGCTTTGCACCCTATACCGGCGGGCCTTTGTCCTTGATCGATACGGTTGGAACGAAGAAGTTCGTCGAGGAATGCGATCGGCTGGCGCAAAAGTACGGCAAGCGATTTATGCCGGGTAAGTTGCTGCGCGACATGGCAGCCAAGGGCGAGACCTTCTACGGCCGGTTTAAGCCCGAGACGAAGAAAGCGGCGTGATACACGTTACACGCTGAGGATTAGGGGCCGGAGCCATGGGTTCCGGCCTTTTCTTATTCTGCTGCAGCCGTGTATCTTGGGGCAAATCACCAACAACGGGTGGACCTCGCCATGCGCGCAGTTTTGCTGACCGCAGCCTTGCTTTTTGCTTCGACTGTTCAGGCTTTCGCCGCCGACCGAAAGATCGACGATTTCTACGGTGCCTATCTTGGGCATGGGACGGAGGAAACGCCCGCCGGCGATTCCGGCGATCTGGAAACGCAAACGCGCTTTAGCCAGGTCATTATCCGGCCGGCCACGGAGAACGGATTTTCGATCGAGTGGGCGACGTTGAAGCTCAAGGGCGACGAGATTCCGCGCGAGGCCGATACGAAGTCCTATACTCAGACGTTTCGCGCCGCCGATCGTCCCAATCTGTACCGCGACATCACATCGGGCGATCCCAATCTCGGCGCCGACATGTCTTGGGCCGTCATCAACGGCGATACGCTGAGCATCGTGCAGGTCTCGGTTGCCGCGGATGGCGGGTATTTCGTCACGCATTACGACCGGACGCTGACGGCCAAAGGCATGGATGTGCGCTTCACACGCTTTGAAAACAGCCGGATTGTGCGTGCCGTGCGGCTCAATCTGTTCAAAGGGCCCGCCGTCATCAAATAGGAGCGGGTTGCGGCCCTGCGTCCCTGTATGGTTTGATAGTCCCAGGAAACGGGCTGGGGCGCCCCATAAAACCTGAGGGATTTCAACATGCGTTTGACCGCTGCAGTGGCCTTTGCCGCGCTTTTCGTAGCTTCGGCCGTACAGGCTGCCGATCGCAAGATCGACGATTTCTTCGGCCGTTGGATCGGTACGGGTCAGGCGACCCAAGGCGTGGTCAATCCGGTCGCCACGCAATCGCGGGATTCCGAAGTGATCATCGAAAAGACGGCGGACGGCTTTAAGATTTCTTGGACGACGATGTCATCGACGATCAACGACGGCTCGCGCTCCAAGGTGAAGGCCACGTCCATGACCTTCAAGCGCAGCAAGAAGCCGGGCGTGTTCGCGGAGCTGAAATCCGGCTACGCGCTGGACGGCAAGAAAACGACATGGGCCCGTGTTTCCGGCGACATGCTGTCGATCGCGCAACTCGTCGTTGCCGACGACGGGCAATGGGACGCGACCGTCTACGACCGCACGCTGAAAAGCCCGGATCAGATGACTCTCGCATTTACCCGGGTCACGAACGGCACAATCGCCCGTCAAGCCTCGCTGGCGATGACCAAAGCCAAGAACTAAGGCCGTTCAGAGTCACCGATGCAAGAAATTGACCGGCGTCGAGCGTTTTTGAACGACAATCAAAATCCGTGTGCGATGCCGACATTGCTTTGTGCGGAGCCGCGATCCTGGCAATCTGGCGCGCGGTGCACTGATTCATGCGCGCGAGCGGGCGATGTCACCAATCAGGATTTGCACTTCGACTGAAGGCCTTGAGGGGGGCGCACGCATGAAAGCCGCAACTGCCGTGCGCGCGGAGTCGTTCGGGCCCGAGCGGCGGACGATCAAGATGTGGGACGGCGACGTGTCCTACCTCGCCTGGGAGAGCGCAAGTCCCAAATCTCCGTCACTGCACTTTGCGCATGCGAACGGGTTTAACGCGCTGACCTATCGATCGCTGCTCGGCGGACTTTCCTCGGAGATGCGTCTGTTCGCCAGCGATCTTCGCGGCCACGGTCAGACGACGCTTGCCGCCAATCCCAAAGGCATGCGGACGTGGCTGATCTATCGCGACGATGTACTAAAGGTGCTGCAGGATTTGGACGGACGGCCGAAGATCCTGGCCGGACATTCGATGGGTGCGACGGCGAGTTTGCTTGCGGCGGCGGCTAAGCCGAATTGGGCAACCGGTTTGGTGTTGGTCGAGCCCGTGATCATGCCGCCGCGCTATCTGCGCTGGAAAGCGATCATGAGCGCGCTCGGGCTTGTCGAGCGCATGCACCCCATGGTGGCGCAAGCCAAACGCCGGCGCGGCATCTTTTCCAATCGCGAGGAGATGTTCGAAACCTATCGTGGGCGCGGGGCATTTCGAACGTGGCCCGAAGAGGTGGTGCGCGATTACATCGATGGCGGCTCGGTCGCATATCTGGACGACCGACAGGTGCGCTTGGCCTGCACACCAGGATGGGAGGCGGCGAACTACAAAGCCGCCGCGCCGAATATTTGGCGCGAACTGGACAAAGTGCGTTGCCCGGTGACGCTGATCGTCGGCGAGAAGCGCTCGACGTGCCCCGCCACGGTCGTTGAGATGTTGCGCAATCGGTTGCCGAATTTGCGCGTCGTCAGTGTGCCGGAGGCAAGCCATTTCCTGCCGATGGAATATCCGGAGATCGTCCGGCGCGAGATACGCGCGATGGCCGGGGTGTCACACGGTTAGTCCGGGCACGACAAGTGCTTCGAGGCGCGCGCGCATTTCGGGCGGAATCTCGATTGCCTTGCGCTCGGTTAAATCCATGGCGACGGCTACCGCTTCGGCGGTCGCGAAACATTCGCCGGTTTCGGCGTCGAACAGCCAGTGGCACCAAACATAGGTTTTCGACGACACCGATTTGAGGCCGCTCTTGAGAACCATGACGTCGCCGTCGCGTGCGAAATCGCGATAGACGAAGCGATACTCAAGCGCCGCACCGCCTACGCCGGAGGTCGATCGATCTTGGCCGCCGGTTTGCACGATCAAATTGGGAATGGCGTCGGAGACGCGGCCCATGTATTGGCGCGGCGTCATGTAGCCCGACCTGTCGCAGTGCTCAGGCAGTACCGCGCCACGAAAGGTTGTGATCAAGCCCATGGACTCGGCGCCGGCGAGGCTCGGCGCGTTTCGCGGCGGGGCCATGTCAAGGCCGCGTGGCGCGGCATGGGCAGGTACATCGACCGAAAGCTTTGGTGCCTTCGCTATCGCTTCGATCGGCAGGGGCAATCCGCCGCGAAAATCGACGTCGCACCATTCCGCGCGCGTGACGAAGGTCGCCGCGATCGACTTGGCGGCGATGTTTTGCATCTCCTCATAGAGCACGAGACCCTCGCTTTGCACGCGAACGACGCCGCCCGTGACGACGAAGGGCGCGCCGGGGCGCAATTCGCGATGGAAGCGAATGTGTTGCTCGCGCGGGATCAGAAGCGCGTCGTCGCTGCGTTGCGCGTGCGCGCTCAGGCCCAAGGCCACCGCTAGGGCCGACATGCCTTCGTCGGCTTTGGCGACATAAAACTGCACGTTCATGTGGCCCATTTGATCGCATTCCCAGGTTTGAACGCTGGAACGCGCGACTTCGATCATGTTTCCCATCGGGCGGGACTACTCCAAATTTTGCGCGCCGGTTAGTCGTCCGCGGGGCCAAAAACGATAAACGAGGATGCCGAAGCCGCTGATCGTCAGGACCAAACCAAGAAACGTGATGATGACGATCGGCCAGTGATTGAAGCGGTCGCGTTCTGTGTAGTCCATGATGTGGAGCGACCAGAGAAAATCATACGTCCGCCAAAGGCCGCTGCGCCGGGCCGCGACTTTGCCCGTCAAGGGTGCGACGTAGAGATGGGTGGCGTCAGGATCGTCGAGGACGAACTGCCAGACGGGTAAGGTGGAGCGATATTCGATCGGTGCGTCTTTCTCGATCAGAAGTGCCGAGATGATCTTACCTTGCCCCGCGTAGTCGGCGATTGCTATCGCACGCGCCTCAGCTTCGTCCAAGGGCGAAATGACGGCACCCGACTTGGCATCGACGATCGCGTGCGGTTTGCCTTTGCTGTCCAGGCGCCAAACCAGGCGCCCAGCGACATCGGCGAGTTCCACGCGCGAGACGGGGTCCTTGATCGCGGCAATGGCTTGCTGGACGGGCACAAAGTCTGACACGCCGCGCAAGTCTACGGGAATTGCGTCGTGAATGTTGTGCTCGCCGCGGACTTGGCCGATCGGGAAGAAGGTCATGAACAGGCCGCTGACGAACCAGGCCAGGACCTGCAGGCCGACAATGAGGCCGAGCCATTTGTGGACTAAGAACCACCATTTGCGCATGACGTTTCCCCGCTTACGACTCATGCAATGTAGCGTGGCAATTTGAGGGATGCGATGGCCAGGCATCTCGAATAGTTTGGCGAAGTGCAAAGCGGTCTTTGGACGTTACGGAATTCGTTGGAGGTGCAATTGTCACAGGGACCGCTTGCGGGCGTTCGAGTTGTTGAGTTCGCGGGGTTGGGGCCAGCGCCCTTCTGCGGCATGTTGCTTTCGGATCTAGGTGCCGACGTTATTCGCATCGACCGCAAGGATGCGCGGCCGGCAGCACCTCATCAGGTCACGCATCGCGGACGGCGGTCCGTCGCCCTCGATTTGAAGAGGCCGGAATCGGTGGCGCTGTGCGCCGATCTGTTTGCGCGTGCCGAGATCGTGTTCGAAGGGTTTCGTCCCGGCGTGATGGAGCGTTTGGGTTTGGGCCCCGATATGGCGCTGAAGCGCAATCCGAAGTTGGTTTACGGGCGGATGACGGGGTGGGGCCAGACGGGGCCGTTGGCACATGCTGCCGGACACGACATCAATTACATCGCGATCTCGGGTGCTTTGCATGCGATCGGTACGCGCGAACGGCCCGTGGCGCCGCTCAATCTGATCGGCGATTTCGGGGGTGGGGCGCTCTATCTGGCGTTCGGATTGCTGGCGGCGCTGACGCATGCGCGTACGAGCGGACAGGGGCAGGTGGTCGACGCCGCGATGTGCGACGGGGCGGCGTCATTGATGTCTTATTTCTATGGGTTTCGCGCGGAGGGCACGCACACGCGCGAACGGGCGGCGAACCGGATCGACGGCGGGGCACCGTTCTACGACGTCTATCGCTGCCGGGACGGCGAATGGATTGCGTTGGGCTCGATCGAGCCGCAGTTCTATCAATTGCTGCGCGACAAGGCGGGGTTGAGCGATCCCGCTTTCGATGCGCAAATGGATCGCAAACGTTGGCCGGAGCTGAAGGAAAAACTCGCGCGCGCGATTGCGACGAAAACGCGTGAAGAATGGTGCGCGATCATGGAAGGGACGGATGTGTGTTTCGCGCCGGTGCTGGAAATGGACGAGGCGCCGTCCTATCCGCACAACGCCGAGCGCGGCGTGTTCGTGACCGTCGAGGGCGTGGTGCAGCCCGCGCCCGCGCCGCGCTTTGCCGCGACGCCTGGGGCAGTGCGGAGTCCGCCGCCCAAAATCGGCGAACATAATACGACAGCACTGCGCGATTGGGGTTTGCCGCAGGATCGCGTCGACGAGTTGAAAGCCACGGGAGTGATCTGAATGAGACGTGCCGCCATCGTTGCGCCGGTTCGGACGCCGGTCGGAAAATATCTCGGCGCCCTGAAGGATTGGACGGCAGAGAGGCTTGCCGCGCATGTGATCCGCGAGACCGTCAAACGCAGCGGCATCGATCCGGCGCGCATCGAGGATGTCGTGTTCGCGCAAAGCTACGCGAACAGCGAGGCGCCGTGCATCGGGCGTTGGGCCGGGCTTGCCGCAGACCTGCCGATCGAAGTGCCGGGGTGTCAGGTCGACCGGCGCTGCGGCGGGGGCTTACAGGCGATCGTCACCGCGGCGATGATGGTGGAAACAGGCGTGGCCGATGTCGTCATCGCGGGTGGCGTCGAGAGCATGAGCAATATCGAATACTACACGACCGCGATGCGCAGCGGGGCGCGGGCGGGCAACGTGCAGTTGTACGACCGTCTGGAGCGCGGGCGGGAACGTTCGCAACCCGTCGAGCGTTTCGGTGCGATCTCGGGCATGATCGAGACGGCGGAAAACGTCGCGAAGGAATGTCAGGTCTCGCGCGAGGCGTCGGATGCGTTCTCGGTCGAAAGCCACGTCCGCGCGGTGCGGGCGCGCGAACAGGGAAAGTTCGCGGATGAAATCGTGCCGGTGCCGGTGGCGCAGAAGAAGGGCGGTCCGCTTCTGGTGACGCACGATGAAGGCGTGCGGGCGGATGTGAGCCTTGAGGCGTTGGCGGCGCTTAAGCCGATCATCAAGGGCGGCATCGTCACCGCCGGCAATTCGAGCCAACAGAACGATGCGGCGGCGGCGTGTTTGATCGTGGCGGAGGACAAGCTTGCATCGTTGAACCTCCAGCCGATGGGTTATATGGTCGGCTGGGCCGCGGCCGGTTGTCATCCGGCGACAATGGGGTTGGGGCCGGTGCCGGCTGTGCAAAAATTGCTGCAACGAACGAAGGTGGCGTGGAAGGACATCGACCTCGTCGAACTTAATGAGGCGTTCGCGGCGCAGGTCTTGGGGGTGCTCAAGGGCTGGGGTTGGGACGAGCGCGGGAAGCTGAACGTCAACGGCTCTGGGATCTCGCTCGGCCACCCGATCGGGGCCACGGGCGTGCGCATTTTGACGACGCTGCTTTACGAGATGCAGCGGCGCAAAGCACGATTCGGATTGGAGACGATGTGCGTCGGCGGGGGGCAAGGGATCGCGGCGCTGTTTGAGGCGCCGTGACGCCCGTTACGCAAGCTGTTTCTATTGCTGTGATCGCCCGGCGTCGGCGCCAGTGACGTGGATCAGCCCCTCTTTGAACGAGAAATAGAGTCGCAGATGCTTGATCTCGTTCATGCCCAAGATCAATTGCGAAGTATCGTCGAAATCCGCTAGCCGGACCGGTATGTTCTCGAAGTGAATGCCGGAGATGGTAAGTGATTTGAAGGTGTATTTGTAGGTGTCCAACGCCTCACCGCTTCCGGTGTAAGTCTTCCCCCCTGGCTCCACGCCCGGTGAGCCGGGTCCGATACCAAATCGCCGCTTGGCGAGTTCGAGATCGATCGCAGAGAATGTGGCGCCCGTATCGAACAGGACGGATACCGGCTCACCTTCCAGCTCGGCTACGACGATCGGCGAGTCGATTTGGTTCTTGTCGATCTTTTGCTTCAGGCGCGAGCCGAGGGGGCTGTCCGGACGTTGCCTCTTGTACTCCAACGTCACGGCTTCGTTCGCCCAATGCACGCCATCGCCCTTGCAATGATTCTGGCTGAATAGGGAAATCGTCTTCCCCGCATTGTCAATTTCGAGATCCATCTGCGTAAGGAGGTTGAGGCCAAATATGCCACCATCTTGGTCGATCGTTCGGCCCGGGTAGTCGCCGTCAATGAAAAAATCAATTTCTCCACTAAATGCAACGGGACCGATTTTCACGTCCTGGACCGTCGCGACCCGGTCGATTTTGTTGCCGCCTATGTCAACCAAACTCATAAAGACGGACGGTCTGATTTTGACGTTTAGGCTCTTTGCCAAATCTTCGCTGATCAAGCTCCAATATGCGCCCGTATCGAGCATCAACCGGGTTGAGCGTCCGGCTAATGTTGCCGGAACATAGATGTGCGCCGTTTCGTCGGCTTCGAAAGGGATCACCGCATATCGTTTTAGTCTGCACACCTCTTCGGCTGATGCCGGGATGCTGCAGGCGAGCACAAATGCTACGCCAAATACATATTTGCGCATGGTCCCCCCTCGCTCGACCATATCGCCAGGCCAAAGGCATTTCCAGGTGGTGGCTTGCGGCGCTGTTTGAGGCGCCGTGATCGCTTCGCCTAAGCTTCCTTGGCGTCTTTTTCGACGCGCACTGGCGTTGTCTTTAGGCAGTGCGCGACTTCACGCAACGTCGCCGCCGCGGTGACGCCGAGCTTTTCGAGTCGGCCCATGCGGGCGAGTGTCGCGAGGCCCAAGGCCGCGGCCGACAGTCCGAGTGCGCGGGCTTGGGCTTGGTCGGGCGGCAAGTGTTCCAGGTTCAGCGGTTCGCCGACGGTTTGGAACAGCGAGATGAGGCGGCCGGTCAAGGCGCGCTCCGAACCCGGGTTGGTGCGCTCATCGCTGTCCAACGTGAAGATCGTGTGGGCGGCGGCGAACGCTTCGGCGGCGGCCGAAGCGCGGTCGGCGGCTTCGCGCGACGAGGTGTTGCGCAGCTGTTTGGTCAGCCCCGACAGTTCGTGGACGGCCAGTTCCGAGATGATCGCGGCCTTCGAGTGGAAATAGAAATAGACCGCGCCCGGCACGTAGCCAGCTTCCGAGGCGACGGCGCGGATGGTCAGGCCCTTTGCGCCCAAGCGGCCCATAACGCGGCGGGCGGCGGCTAGGATTTCCTGGCGCTTGAAAGCGTGTGCGGATTCTCGCCGCTCTTCACGGCGTTTGTCAGACGGAATCTCAGCGTGAGACAAGGCGCATCCCCCCGGATGAATCGAATCAATGTTCGTGCTTAATTACATCGCCGAAGTTTGAACGGCGTTCAACTGACTAGAAGCGATAGAAGGGCTTGGACACACCTTCTGCGATTGGCTCGCCCGTGTCGCGCTGGCGAACGGCTTCCTTGAAACCTTTTTTTTCGGCGAGGCGTTTGAACCACACTCCTTCGGGGGAATGGCGCGCAATTCCGTCAAAAAGCGTCGCAAACATTTGGGTTTGGGCGAGGCCCATGGAGTCGATGGCTTGGTTGATCGTCAGTTTGACCATCATCAGCTGGTTTTTCGGCACCGCGGCGATGCGTGTCGCCAATGCAACAACGCGGGAATTAAGTTCTGACTCAGGGACAGCTTCGAGCACGAGACCCATGTCGGCGGCCTCGCGGCCCGTCACGAGGTCGCCGGTGAGCAGCATGCGTTTGGCCTTCTCCGCGCCCAGGCGATAGATCCACATCGCGGGCGTGGGGATGCCCCAAACGCGGGCGGGCGGGTAGCCGATCTTGGCGTCCTCGGCCATCACGACCAGATCGCAGCAGAGTGCGATGTCGCTGCCGCCGGCGACGGCGTGACCGCGGACTTTGGCGATCGTGGGTTTGTTGGAGCGCCAGAGTGACATGAAGTCCCGGGTGTTGCGGTGCATCATTGCGAAGTCGACCATTGGATCCCAAGGTCCCGATGTCGCGTCTTGACCGCCCGCCGCGCGGTTCGGGCGTTCGGCGTAGTCGACCAGATCGTAGCCGGCGCAGAACGAGCGGCCTGCGCCTGTGAGGACGATGACGTGAACGTCGTTGTCGTCGTTGGCTTTCTCGACCGCCTCGCGGAGTTCTTGCGGCATGCCGCGCGTGATGGCGTTCAGCCGTTCGGGGCGGTTCAAGGTGATGGTGGCAATGCGGCCGTCGACCTCATAGGTGAGGTGCTTGAATGTCATGGCCGGGCCCGCACGTCAGACCTGAAAGAACAGCATGAAGCCGAGCAATGCCTCCGCGGCGCAGAAGCCCCAGATGATCGCCGACGGAGGCTCGAGCCAACCCGAATAGCCGCGCCCCGCCGCCATGCCGATCAAGGCCAAGCCGATCGTCATTGTGATGCCGCCGCGCAACGGAGTCCAAACGAGCGCGATGAACAGCGCCAGCGCCATCGCCACGCCGAAGCCGCCGTAGACAGCGCGCACTTCGTTGCGCGATTCCGGGGTGGAGAGTTCGAGCTTCGTCAGTTGGGTCAGATATTGCGGTTGCCAGAGAAGCGCCGCGCCCATGGCGGCAAAGACGAGGAAAGCGAGATAGAGCGAGATGAGCATTGCTTAGAGTCCCATTTGCCGTGCCGCGAGATCGCGCATGATTTCTTCCGAGCCGCCTCCGATCGCGTTGACACGGACCTCGCGATAGATTCGCTCGACGCGCGATCCTCGCATATAGCCCGAGCCGCCCAAAATTTGCATGGCCTCGCGGGCGCAATATTCCATGGTCAAGGTCGCCTGGACCTTGAGGAGGGCCAGGTCGGCGGCCGGGGTTTCGCCGTTTTGGACGCGCCAGGCGCAGATTTCCAGATAGGCTTGGGTCGCGTTGATTTGGCGCACCATGTCCGCGATCTTGTGACGGATGACCTGATGGTCGGCGAGGCGCTTGCCGAAGGTCACGCGCTCGCGGGCCCATTTCACCGCATCCTCCAAGCAGACGCGGGCAAAGGCGTTGGCGCTGGCGGCCATACCAAGGCGCTCGCCGTTGAAGTTCAGCATGATACCGATGAAGCCCTGGTTTTCGCCGCCGATGAGGTTGGCCGCCGGCACGCGCACGTCCTGGAAATAGATCGCGGCGGTGTCGGAGGCCCACCAGCCTTGCTTCTTCAAGTTTGTGCGCGTGACGCCGGGGGTGTTGGCCTCGATCAGCAGCAGCGAGATGCCGCTCATTCCCGGGCCGCCGGTGCGCACG
>JANOFM010000180.1:0-4812 GCA_031413635.1 Alphaproteobacteria bacterium
CGGGGTTTGATCCCGGCGAAGTCGGCGATCTCGTCGATGCACTCGCAGCCGATGATCGTCGAATCCATATCGGCGATCAAAAGGCGCTTGCGGCGGTGTTCGAGCGGGACGACGTTGGCGTCGACGGGTGCACGAGCGAGTGCCGCGCGGACCATTTCGATGATGCCGGGCGCGGCAATGCGGAACTCGCAGGCGGTTCCGGGCGCCAGCCAATGCGGGCTTGTGCCCGCGATTGCCGCCACGGTTTTCACCGAGGTGTCATCAAGTGCGCCGAGCGCCGCGGTTAGAACCAGCGTATAGTTCATGGAAACTGAATCGGATCCCACTCAAGTTGCGCACACTCGATGCCGTTCTTATTGCAGGGCCGACCGCGAGCGGCAAGTCGGCGTTGGCGCTCACACTGGCGCGCGAGCACGGCGGCGCGGTGATCAACGCCGACGCAATGCAGGTCTATCGCGAATTGCGCGTGCTGTCGGCGCGGCCCGATGCCGGCGAAGAGTGCCAAGCGCCACATTATCTCTACGGCTTCGTCAGCGCCTTTGAGCCGTTTTCGGTGGGACTTTGGGAGGAGGCCGCCAAAAACGCCATTGCCGATGCGCGCGCGAAGGGGGTGGTGCCGATTGTCGTGGGAGGCACCGGACTCTACTTCGCGGCGCTGTTGAACGGGCTTGCGCCGATCCCCGACATTCACGCGTCGATCCGCGTCGAGGCGCGTCAAAAATTATCGGAGATCGGCAACGAACGCTTTCATGCCGAACTCTCGGCGCGCGATCCGGTCATGGGCGCTCGGCTCAACGCGGGCGATAGCCAACGGATGGTCCGCGCCTGGGAGGTGATCGAAGCGACCGGTCAGTCGCTTGCCGAATGGCAGATGCTGAAGGGCACGCCGGTGCTGACGGGCGAGATGGTGCGCTATGTGTTGAAGCCCAATCGCGATTGGCTGATCGCGCGCATCGCGCGGCGCTTCGAGGCGATGATGGCGGACGGCGCATTGGAGGAAGTGCGGGCGCTACATGCCGGCGGTCTGTCGCGCGAACTGCCGTCGGCGCGCGCGCTCGGCGTGCCGCAACTGATGGCGCATCTTGATGGAAGGTTGCCGTTGGCGGCGGCGGTCGAGCAAGCGATCGTGCAAACGCGCCAATACGCCAAGCGGCAGACGACGTGGTTCCGCCACCAAATGCCCGATTGGACGGTCATCGAGCGGAGCGAGGTGGGGGAGATGGCGGGACAGATTTCCCAGGCGATTGAATAGATAGTCTGGCAACCGGTTAGGGCGTGGGTGAAATCGATTGTCATGCAAGCACAAGACCGCAATGCTTGGCGAAATGGCGAAAGTCTCTGTCGCGCGTCATGAGCGGCACTTTGTGATCGATGCAAGACTGTGCAATCAGGGCATCGGCCACTCGCGCTTTGAACCCGTGCGCCAAGACGCGACGGCGTGTCTCGCCCGCGCGCTCCCAATAGCCGTCGCCGGTTTCGAGTTGAAGGAATGTTCCGATTACGCCGTCCAACTTTGGTCCCGCTTTGGGATAGCTCAGCAGTTCCGTGACGACAACCGGGGGGAGCCGCAAGCGGCCGTCGTCGATCGCGGTTCCGATGGCAGCTATATCCGGCCCGGACCCGCCTTCAAGGTAGGCTATGAGAATAGATGTGTCGGCGGCAATCATCGCCGGTCGTGACGAATATCGTCGAGCGTCATGTCGAATTTCAATTTGCCGCGCAGCTTCGCAAGTTCCTTGTAAGCGCGCGCGCGCCTCAGCAGAAGTAGGCCTTGGCGTACCGTCTCCGTAACACCTTCGCCGGTTTCTTTTTGAGCGTCGGCGAGGAGGGCGACTGGAACGTGAACGGTTATTTTCCGGGTTTGATCTTCCATGGATACAATATGCCATACTAACTTATGGCATTCAAGATGGCATCCAAGGATTCGTAACATCACTCTTGACGCAGTGCAGCATTGCGGGTTAGGGTTTTGGTAACATTCTTGCTTGAAAGTGCCGGTATGCGGAATTTTGTGCTTGTAATTCTTTGCGCCGCTGGACCCGTGACCTGATTTCAGGTTGTGGCAGAGCGGCGTGCCCGAAGGCCCTGACGGGGCCTTTTCTTTTGACTGAAACGCCAATGTCGAGATGCGAACGATGACGAAGGCCGACACACAACCGCAAGATCCGACAGGCGCGGAGATCGTTATCCGTGCGCTCAAGGATCAAGGCGTCAAACACATCTTCGGTTATCCGGGCGGGGCGGTGCTGCCGATCTATGACGCGCTGTTTCAGGACGAGGGGATCGAGCACATTCTGGTGCGCCACGAACAGGGCGCGACGCACGCCGCCGAAGGTTATGCGCGATCGACCGGCAAGCCCGGCGTCGTCCTGGTGACCTCGGGGCCGGGGGCGACCAATGCCGTCACGGGTTTGACCGACGCGCTGATGGATTCCATTCCGCTGGTGTGCATCACGGGGCAGGTGCCGACGCATTTGATCGGCATGGACGCGTTCCAGGAGGCCGACACCGTCGGCATCACGCGGGCGTGCACGAAGCACAATTGGCTGGTCAAGGATGTGCGCGAGCTGCCGCGCATCATGCATGAGGCGTTTTACATCGCGACCACCGGGCGGCCGGGCCCCGTCGTGATCGATATTCCGAAAGACGTACAATTCAAGCGCGGACCTTATGTCGGACCGTCGAACATCAAGCACAAGACCTATCGCCCGCGCGTCAAAGGCGATCTGAAGAAAATCGAGCAAGCCGTCGAAATGATCGCCGCCGCCAAGCGCCCGGTGTTCTATACCGGCGGCGGCATCATCAATGCGGGTCCATTGGCCACGCAGTTTTTGCGCGAGTTCGTGCGCATGACGGGCTATCCGATCACCTCGACCTTGATGGGGCTTGGCGCCTATCCGGCGTCCGACAAGCAATGGCTTGGCATGTTGGGTATGCACGGCACTTACGAAGCGAATTTGGCGATGCACGGATGCGATTTGATGATCGCGCTCGGCTCGCGCTTCGACGACCGGGTGACGGGGCGACTCGATCAGTTCTCGCCCAACTCCAAGAAAATCCATGTCGATATCGACGCGTCGTCGATCAACAAGACCGTGCGCGTGGATGTCGGTATCGTCGGCGATGCGGCCTTCGTGCTGGAAGACATGATCCGGCTTTGGAAGTCGAAGCAGTTGAGGCCCGACCGTGCTGCGATCAGCGCTTGGACGATGCAAATCGACGGTTGGCGGGCGCGCAATTGCCTGGCCTACAAACAGACGAAAGACGTGATCAAACCGCAATACGCGATCGAGCGGCTCTACGAGCTGACCAAGGGGCGCAACACCTATATCTCGACCGAGGTCGGGCAGCATCAAATGTGGGCGGCGCAGTTCTATCGCTTCGAGGAGCCCAAGCGGTGGATGACGTCGGGGGGCCTGGGCACGATGGGTTACGGCCTGCCTGCGGCGGTCGGCATTCAGGTGGCGCATCGCGACGCGTTGGTCATCGACATCGCGGGCGAGGCGAGCGTGCAGATGACGATGCAGGAGATTTCCACGGCGGTGCAGTTCGAGTTGCCGATCAAGATTTTCATCCTGAACAATCGCTATATGGGCATGGTGCGGCAGTGGCAGCAATTGCTGCATGGCGGGCGCTATTCGCACTCATATTCGGAGGCGCTGCCCGATTTCGTGAAACTGGCCGAAGCTTACGGCGCGGTCGGCATTCGCGCGACGAAACCGGACGAACTCGATGCCAAGATCAAGGAGATGATCGACGTCAAGCGGCCGGTGTTGTTCGATTGCGTGGTCGATCAAAACGAGAATTGCTTTCCGATGATCCCCTCGGGCGCCGCGCATAACGAGATGATCTTGGGCGATGCGGTCGACGCGCCCATGGTCACGGAAGCCGGAAAGGTGATGGTCTGATGAGCAAGCAACCTGGTTCCGCCTATTTTCTGGTCGACAACAAAGCGGCGACCATTCGCACCACGCTGGCGGTGTTGGTCGACAACGAGGCCGGCGTGTTGGCGCGGGTGATCGGCCTGTTCGCGGGCCGCGGCTACAACATTGAAAGTTTGACGGTGGCCGAGGTCGATCATCTCGATCATACCTCGCGCATCACGATCGTGACGTCGGGCACGCCGGAGGTGCTGGAACAGATCCGCCATCAGCTCGAACGCTTGATCCCGGTGCACAAGGTCGTGGACCTCACCGCCGAGCGGCCGGGGATCGAGCGCGAAATGGCGCTGGTCAAGGTTGCGGGCGCGGGCGAAAAGCGCGTCGAGGCGCTGCGCCTGTCGGAGGCGTTTCGCGCCCGCGTGATCGACACCACTCATGCGAGTTTCGTGTTCGAGGTCACGGGCAATCAGCAGAAGATCGACGCTTTCGTCGATTTGATGAAACCGTTGGGCCTTGTGGAAGTGTCGCGAACCGGCGTCGTCGCCATTAGTCGCGGCGCGGAGGCGATGTGAACCTCCGCGCCGCGTGTCCCCGCTTCGGACCGCATCCGGCTGGTGGACGGCGGCGGCTGTTGCCCTTGGCTTCAGCGACCGTTGTGCGGCCTGGGTCGATAGTTCGTGTGTGGGGTAGGCGTTCGCAAGTGAGCGGCGTCACGCTCGGGATCAATGGGTATGGCGGATGCCTGTGCAGAAATACAGCTGGTTGAAACAGAATCCTTGAACACGGAGATAATGATGCGCGTGTACTACGACCGCGATGCGGATGTGAATCTGATTAAGGGCAAGAAAGTCGCGATTATCGGCTTCGGCAGCCAGGGGCATGCGCATGCGCTGAACCTGCGCGATTCCGGCGCGAAGGAGGTTGTCGCGGC
>JANOFM010000181.1:0-21963 GCA_031413635.1 Alphaproteobacteria bacterium
GACGTCCCACGGCATCGCGCCTTCGAGGATCAACTTCTGCGCCTCGCGCTGACGTTGCGCCAGCATGCGGTTGCCCACAAACCCGGGACACACGCCGACAAGCGCCGCGATCTTGCCGATCTTGCGCGCCATCTGCATCGACGTCGCGATGACGGGCTTCGACGACTTCTCGCCGCGCACGACCTCAAGCAGACGCATCACGTTCGCCGGCGAGAAGAAGTGCCAGCCGATCACGCTTTCCGGCCGCTTGGTCGCCGAGGCAATTTCATCGACGTTCAGATAAGACGTGTTCGTCGCCAAAATCGCGCCTTGCTTGACGATGCGGTCGAGCTTGCCGAACACCTCTTTCTTGATGTCCATGTTCTCGAACACCGCCTCGATCACGAGATCGCGGTCCGCCAAATCGTCGAGCGACAGCGTGCCTTTCAGCATCCCCATCCGCTTCTCGACGTCGTCCATCGTCAGGCGTCCGCGCTTCGCCGTCGTTTCATAATTGCGCCGGATGGTGGCCAAGCCCCGGTCGAGCGCATCCTGCTTCGTCTCGACGATCGTCACCGGAATGCCGGCGTTGAGGAAGTTCATCGCGATGCCGCCGCCCATCGTGCCGGCGCCGATCACGCCGACCTTCGCAATCGGGATCGTCGGCGTCTCGTCCGGCACATCGGGCAGCTTCCACACCGCGCGCTCGGCGAAGAACACGTAACGCTGCGCCGCCGATTGATTGCCGGTCATCAACTCCATGAACAATTGGCGTTCGGCCTTCAGCCCTTCGTCGAACGGCAAGTTCACCGCCGCCTCGATACACTTGATGTTCGATTCCGGCGCTTGGAAGCCGCGGAACTTCTTCGCGTTCGCCTTGCGGAAGGCCGCGAAGATCTCGGGTTTCCCGCGCGCCGCCTCGACCTTGTCGTTCAGATCGCGCACCCGCTTCAACGGACGTTTCTCCGCGACGATCTTGCGCGCGAACGCAATAGCCCCGTCGCGCAGCTTACCCTCATCGACCAACGCATCGACCAGCCCCATCTCGGCGCACTGTTTCGCCCCGACATGCTCGCCCGACGTCACCATCTCAAGCGCCTTCTCGACGCCCACGATGCGCGGCAAACGCTGCGTGCCGCCCGCGCCCGGCAGCAACCCCAACTTCACCTCCGGCAGACCGCACTTCGCCGACGGCACCGCGACGCGGTAATGGCACGTCAGAGCAACCTCCAACCCGCCGCCCAGCGCCGTGCCGTGAATGGCCGCGACAACGGGAACGGACGCGCCCTCGATCGCGTTCAACGTGTCGAACAGGCTCGGTCCCTGCGGCGCCTTGCCGAACTCGCTGATGTCGGCGCCTGCGATGAACGTCTTGCCCTGGCAGATCAAGACGATTGCCTTCACCGCCTTATTGGCGGTGGCTTGCGCGATGCCCAAGGACAATCCCTCGCGCACCGGCGCCGACAGCGCGTTGACGGGCGGCGAATTCAAAGTCAGAACGGCGATCTCGCCCTCGATGGCAAGATCGGCAACGGCGTTGAGTGCGGTCATGGGGGTGGGGCCTTTCGATTGAGCTCTCACTCAAGCTAATGCCAGGCGACGGCCGGCGGCAATGGGGCTGACCGACTGGTGTCGAAAATCCATCGCTTTAACTCGCGCGTGAGGCAGCTCTGCGCGCAGGTTGCACTTTCGATTATATAATGCGCTACCGCGCGCGCTCGCGGAGCGGTTCGATCGAGAACCAGGGATCGGTTTGCCCACTGACGGCGATGTACTGGCCGTCGAATCCGCGCTTCAGAAACATCAGGTACTGCAGCTTCGCTTTCGGATCGAAACTCACGTGTAGTGGCCCATTCAGACTCGGACCGATTTCAGAATAGTGATGCAGGTAGAAGATGCCCGTCGTCCCGCCCGTCTCGTCACGCGCCAAACCCTTCAGTACCGCCAAGACCTTGAACGTGGTTTCGATCCGTTGCCCGATCACCGGCGCGGACTTTTTGTCGGGACTCGTCTGCACAATGCCCGGCAGTTCGGCTTGTTCCTTGCGCTGGTGCGTTGCCGACGGGGTCGCTATCACCACCAAGTCGGCACCGGCAAAGAGTTCCGCGTAGGTCCAAGCGCGAGTTATGCGCGCTTGGGCGAGGCCAGGCGCGCCCCCTAGTAGCGCGAACGCCATCATCAGGTTCGCCGCGATTTTGACTGGTTTCATTGTCAGCGAGACTAGCACTTGACGACCCGCCGCCGCTGGCGACAGCGCGCGTTCTACTCTCCGCGCGCCTTCATGCACGCGCAGTCGCCCAACACCTCGGTGGGAAGCCGGGCGAACCACGCATCAAGCGCCTCGGCGACGATATCCTGCACCGGCTTGCGCAATAGGGCAGACGACAGCTTCAGTTTCACGAAGCGCGGACGCTTCATGCGCAAATTGACGTGAAAGGTTTTGCCGCCTTCCTCCACCACCGGCCCGACACACGAACCGCAGTCTCCACCGGCGGCATCTTCTTCGTCGTGCGCGTGATGGCCTTCGACAACCGGATGCTTCGGATTTCGTAGCAGTCCTTCCTCGCGCGAACGAGCAATCTCTTGCGCCATCCGACTGCCGAACGCACCGAATATCGGCGCCGCCTGACCGTTGAGCGATTTGGCGACAGGCGGCTTCGCCGGCGCGCCGGGCTCGACATGCATGTGAATGTGCGGATGCGCCATCGGCGGAAGCGTGCGGATGCCGGCCGCGGCGTCGGGCGAGCCGACACGGGTCAACAACTGATCGGCGAACGGCGTCACCACCGGTTCGGCCTCGCCCTTGCGCGCCAGCAATCCTGCAGTCAGGGATGCGAATTTCGACATGAGAACGCAGCCTCTAGCTCGAAACGAGGTACGACGGCTTAGTTGGCGCGCCGGCCGAACGCCGGCACGTCGCGCCCAAGCGCGTTCTTGTTGCGGAACAAGGGCGCGGCCCTCACCACCGAATCGCTCGCTTCGCCCTCGCTCGCATCCAGGCGCATCAAGCGTTGTTGGATGTAGTCCCATAGCTGGCGCACTTCCTCGGCCGACTTGCCGTCGGGCTCGATCTCCATGACCGTGCGCCCGTCGATCATCGAGGCGGCGAAATCGGTGCGATTGTAGATCGTCACCGGAGCGACGGTGCCATGTTGCGACAGCGCGACGGCCGCCTCCATCGTGATCTTCGCGCGCGGTGTCGCGGCGTTGAGAGCAAAGATCATCTGCTTTTTGTGCGCGTCGCAAATGTCGATCGTAGGCCCCACGGCGCGCAGATCGTGCGGACTGGGCCGCGTCGGCAGAATTACCAAATCGGCGAAACTCACGACTTCCGCGATCGCCTTGGTGACGGCCGGCGGCGTATCGATCACGACGACCTTAAAGCCGGCAGCACGCGCTTCGTCCAGGTCGTGCACGAGATTTGTGAAGACGGAGTGGATGAAGGCCGGCGTCGCCGCTTCGCGGCAATTCCACCATTTCGCCAAGCTGCCTTGCGGATCGGTGTCGATCAGCGCCACGGGCCCCGCGCCCGCCAGCTCGGCCTGCACGCCGATATGCCCGGCAAGCGTCGTCTTTCCAGATCCGCCTTTTTGCGAGGCCAAGACGATTACGCGCATGATCGACATCGGTACAAGTCTCCTATTCGGCAACCCCGCCATCCGTCCGCGCTTGAAACGCGGCTAAGGACCGGAAGCTTTGCGTCACGCCGTCGCCGGCGCTTTGCCATTTCCTTGGGACCAATCCCACGCACGACATTAGCCCAAGCCAATTGCATCGCGTTTAAGCCGGCCGTGGCTATTTTATTAGAATTGTCGCCGGGCGTTTACTACGCCGCAATCGCGCCTTGCGCGTTCCACAGGGAAACGGTCGCTTGTGCTTTCCCTTGAGGCAAAAGATCGTAAATTCTCGACACGTGCTGAACGTGGGAAACCGGACGCGCCTTGCCGAAGCGCTTGTAGTCGAGCTGCAAGAAAATCGAGGTGAACTGCGAACGGTCGGCGCCGACGGCCTTGCACGCAATCGCCAGCGCCTCGCCGCCCATGTCGGACACGATCTTGACTGCCACATCCGGCGCGACGCCGATTAGTTTTTCAAGCGCGGCCGTGAAACCGCTCACATCGCCGGTCTTCACTTTTGCGATCAAACCGTTCACCACGCCCATGCCGGGGCGCATCGCCCTGGCCGGTTTGCGCGTTGCCTCGGCGTCTTTTTCGGCCAACACCGCACCCAAGACGGCATCAAGTTCGCCGGGATCGATCGAGAATTTTTCCAGTATTGCGTGTCTCAAAGCCGCCGACACGAACCAGAACATACGATGCGCGATGTCCTTCGGCATGTCCCGGCGCGACAGCAGAGGTTTGCGAAGGCACTCCACCGAGTTCGACAGCGCCGCCAAGTCGCCCAGAACCGAGCGCGGGATTGCCGCGCCGAAGTTGGCGAGCAACGCTTCGAGTACCTGCGGCTCTTTCGCCGCTGCCAACGCCGCGCTCACGCCGGCAGACACGTCCGGCCGCCTGGCGATCGCCAAGCGATGGTCCGTCGATTGGGTCTCTACAACGTCGATCAGGTCGATCTCGGTCAACACCGGCGAATGATGAAGGATTGGCCGCGCGATATCGATTTCGTCGTTGGCAAGCAATTTCGTCAATTCGTGCGGTGCGGTTTTCAGCGACGAAAGCCGCTGCGCGACCTTCTGGCGAACATCGGTTTCCACGTACTTGATCAAACCGGTCAAGATTTGATCGATCAGCGCCCTCACCTCCGGCGTCAATTCGCCTTTGCCTTCGAATAGCAAACCCGCCACCCGGTCGAACAACGCACCTCGCGCAAAGCCGGTGCGGTTTTCCGCCAACGTCGTCAGAATGAGAAGCTCGCCGCTGTCCACGTTCTGCTGGGCCCGTTGTTCGCTCTTGTTTCCGCGGCGGCGCTTTGCAGACGCCGGCCCTTACGATGTGTTAGTAAATCGGAAAATCGTTAAATTGCGGTTGGGCGGAAGTTGAGAATTGCTTTACGTTTTGCCGAAATGCCGTCCGTCCTCTGAGACTCTTGGAGCGATCATGCGCTTGAACATGTTCCTGGCCCTGACGTTGTCGGCTGCAGCGCTTACCGCCTGCGGCACCAGCCAGTTCGAGGACGACCCGCTCTACGACGCGGGCTTCTCCGACGGATGCGCAACCGGAACCGCGCGCAGCTCGGGCACGCCGGTCCAAAAGGCCGAACGCGACGACCAGTTATGGCGTGAAAGCGAAGGCTACCGCGCAGGCTGGAAACAAGGCTATGCCGCCTGCTCGCCCGACACGCGCGGCGACCGCTAACCGCCCCCAACAAAGGACAACAGTTTCATGCGCACGATCGCCTTTATTATCTTACTTTTCCAGGCCGCATTGTTGGGACCGCTCTTTCTTCTTTACGGTCAAGTCGATCCGTGCCGCGCGCTTGCCAAGGAAATCGCCTTGCGCGCCGAAGCCGCGGGCGGTTTGGGCGTCGCGGTCGACTCGGCCTTCGGAGATCTTGAAATCGACGCCCGCCGCGACATCGCCGATCACTCGACCGGCGACTGCGCGGGAAAGCTGGTCACAAGCTGGAGCGAGCGCGTGACGGGGTAAGCGTCACTTCCCCGCCAGCGTCAGCGGTCGCGTGTTCTCCGCCTCGCGTTTGTGGGCGATTTCTTCGATCGTTTCGCGCAGGCCCGTATGCGCCTTGAGCAGTGCATCGAAGTCGCGCCGTTTCAGCACCAGCATGTTCGTGTACCCCGCCGACACCACATCCGCATTGCGCGGCTTGTCGTTGAGCAGCGCCATCTCGCCGAAGAAATCGCCGGACTTCAAACGCACCGGATCGGGCACCACCAGCACGTCCACCGTTCCCGAGGCGATGAAATACATTTTGTCGCCCTGGTCGCCCGCACGAATGATGGGTTCGCCCGGCGTGAACAATTCCGGCGTCAGCATTTGCGCCAAGCGCACGATCTGATCGTCCTTGAGGCTCGAAAAAATCGACACCTTTCCCAGCATCTCGGTCAATTTAAGACCGAGATCGAGCGCCGGACGCTCCGACGCCACCACGCGGCGCGAGTGTCGATCTTCCTCCAGGCTCTCGAACACTTCGTTGGAAATCAACGATTGATCGAGCTGGCCGCGATACTCGGCCTCCTCAAGCCCGATCGACAACCGCTCGAGATAGCGCCCTCGCATCGCTTTGGTGAAATCCGGATATTGCAGATCCAGAGCCTCGATTGCGCCGCTGATCGCCTGCAAGCGTCCCTCAAGCGCTTCTTTGACCGTAAACGTCGCATGCTGACCGATCAGTTCGGCGACGCGCGCATCGGTGAACGTCAACAACTCGCGCAGCATCAATTGCTTGACCAGAAGTAGCTCGAACCGGCTTGCGATTTCCTCGGCCAACGGCGCGCTGAACCCGAAGCGCCGCTGCAACCACAGCGCGGCGCGAAACAGAACCGACAATCGCTGCCCGCCCAGCGCCGCCGACAAATATCCGACATTGCCCGATTGGCGCACGCCGTCGAGCACGCGCCCCGCGTCCGCGCGCATGCGTTCGGCCACCCGCCGCCCGACGAGGCCGCGTTGCAGATACTCGAGACTAAGTTCGGTTTCGCGGTTGGCGACGACGATCAACCCTGCGCGCACCAGATCGTCGCGGCTCAACGTTTGCGTCGCGCCTTGATGGACGGGCGGATGCTGAGGCGTCAGCACATCCGACAGACCCAACGTATGCGCGACACTCGTCAGTCCCTCGCGCACCCGCGCCCGCGACAGCGCCATCACCCGATCGCGCACCAAGCGTTCTTCAGCCGACAGCTTGTCGAGCTTCAAGACTTTCATCAGCGGCCGCAGCGATGGTGCCGCCAGAAACAAGGTCGCCAGCACATAGCCCATCGCCATCACGAAGATGAAGCGCGGCGCCTCCGCCGTTAGCCCGCGCGACGCGCCAACCGCAATCGCCTCGGCGGTGCCGTCCTGCATCAGGCCGGCAAAGGCCACCTCAACCTGATTTGCCGCAAGCAGCGCCAGCGCCACGGTCACCGCGCCGCGCAAACTGCCCCAGCACAACACCGCTTTGTATTCGTTGCTGATTGGCTGCGACAGGCCGAACCAGGACAGCGCCGGCAGGAACCCCCACAGCACCAACGCACGCGCGGCAAGTGCCGCAAAGAACACGGCAGCCACCGCGACCCCATCCGACCACTGAATGTCGCCCAACATGCGCGGCGCCAGCATGGCGGCTAGAATAAAGATGAGCGATGTCGCCCAAAACTCCAATTGCCGCCAGGTGACTTCCAATGTCTCCCACGTGCCCGGCGAAAGCCGCGTGCGCACGTCCGAGGCAAAAACCATCGCCGCGGTGACGACTGCGATAATGCCCGACACCTTGAAAATGTCCTGACCCAGAACGAAGGTCAGATAAGCGACCGCGACCGAAATCGTGATTTCCGTCACCGCCGCCCCGCGCAATTGACTGATCACGAAACCGGCGAGCCACGCCATGCCATAGCCCAGAACCACGCCGCCGACGAAGCCCCAGCCGAACTCCAGCGCGCCGTCGACCAAGCTCGGCTCGTGCAGGCTCGTCATGACCTCGAGCAGCACCACGAACAGCGCGATGGCGGCCGCATCGTTGAACAGGCTTTCGCCTTCGACGATCACAGTCAAACGGCTGGGTGCGCCGATGTCGCGGAAAATGCCGAGCACCGCCGCCGTGTCGGTGGTCGCCACGACCGAGCCCAGCATCAGACACAGGACAAGCGAGGTGCCCGTCACCAAGTTCAACGTCACCCCGACCGCCACCATACATAGCAACACAGCCAAGATCGCCAGCACCAACACCGGCGCGATATCGTCGAACAAACGCCGCACATCGACCGTCAACCCGCCGGCAAACAACAACGGCGGCAGGAAGACGTAAAGGAACCCCTCGGCCGGAATCTGCAGGGAACTCAGCGCTTTAAAGATGACGTTGCCGAATCCCTCGCCTGCCACGTCGCCGGGCGCAAATCCGAGCCCGGCGCCGACGAGCGCCAGCAACACCGTGAACGGCAACTGCAAGCGCTTGGCGATAGGCACCAGCACGCTGACCAAGATCAACAGCGTGGCAAAGCCTAAAACGACGAGTACGACGGGCTTGAGTTCGGCGGGCGTCATGTAGTCCTGAGCAAATCGACCGGCGCGGCGAACCCATCTTGACCGCTCGCCCCGGTCCAATGGAAGAGAAAATCACCGGCAATGTGTCGCTTACCACGTTGGTGCGGAGGGTCAACCTTCGGCATCGATTCGCCGCCAATTCGCAGGGATAGGCGAGGGCAAGCGACGAGAGAATGAGGCTTGGGTCCACACCGCACCCCTGGTATCGATGTCGCACGTCATGCCTCCGCCCGTCCCCACCGCCGACCCCGCTCAATTCCGCTGGTACCTCTCGGGGGCCGCCGCATGGTTCGGCGCGTTCGGCATTCAAATGGTGATGTTTTCCTATCTGGTGACGACCGTGCTCGATGCACCGCCCAACATGATCGGGCTGGCGCAGGCTTCTCTCACCCTCGTCTCGACGTTCCTGCTGTTGGTCGGCGGGGCCGTCGCCGATCAAATCGACACCCGCCGGCTTCTCATTCTCTGCCATTTGGCCGCCGCCCTGCCCGCGCTCGCGCTCGCCGCCGTCGTGGGATTTGGTGGACTGCGCTACGAATGGTTGATCGTCTACGGCCTCGCGATGGGATTGATCACCGCCTTCGTTATCCCCGCGCGCGAATCGATGTTGGCCGACGTCATCGGCCCGGCCAACACGCCGTTCATCCAGCGCGCCGTCACCACGACCGTCGGCATCACCTTTTTTGCTCAGATCGCCGGCATGTTCGCCGCCCGCTTCGCCGCCGCCGCAGGGGCGGCACCGATCATCATTTTCCAGGCTGCGGTTCAGCTCTTTGGCGCCTACACCGTCTACCGCCTCGCACCCTCGACGCGCCATGAAACACACGCCGAAGTCAACGCCGGCAGCCAGCTGCAGCGCATCGCGGCCGGCATGCGCGAGGTCCGAAATTCCTATGCCCTTCTCCCGATCACGATCATCACGGCCGCCATCGGCATTCTGTTCATCGGCGCTTTCCTCGTGATCCTGCCCGTCATCCTGCGCGAGGAATTCGGCGGCAACGTCGAGCAATTTTCCTCCATGCAGATCGCCTTCTGGGGCGGTTCGATCCTGTCGCTGATGGTCATCGGCCGCATCGGCAACATCGTCAATCGCGGCCGGATGATCGTGCTGGCGCTCTCGATGGGCACCTTGGTTCTGTTCTCGTTGAGTGTTCCCGCGCCGTTGAACGTGTTCTACGCGCTTGTCTTCATCTGGGGCATGGGCGCAGGCGTCACCATCTCGATGTCGCGCACCATCGTGCAGGAGCACGCGCCCGCGGCCCATCGCGCCCGCGTCATGTCGATCTATCAGCTGGGTTTCACCGGCGGCATGTCGGTCGGAGCGCTCGCCATCGGCTTCGCCGTCGACGCGATCGGCGCACGCGCCGCAACGCTCGTACCCGCCGTGCTGATGATGACCGTCCTCGCCTATTTGCTGCTCGCCACGAAGCTCTGGACCATCACCGCGCTCAAACACGACACGGACGCGGCCGCGTGAACAAGCCAAATCACGCGCCGCTGAACACCTACATGCTCGCACTCGCGGCGAATTTCGCCGCCGGCGGCATGATGGCGGTGGTGTTCCCGTGGATCATCGTCCACGAACTGCACGAAACTCAGGCGCGCGTCGGCATCGCCCAGGCGATTGCGTCGCTGCCGATGATGTTGCTGATCTTGGTCGGCGGCGCCGCAGCGGACGGGCGCGATTTGCGCGGCTATCTCGCCCGCCTTCAACTCGCAACCGCCATGATACCCATTACCCTTGCCCTGATCATCGCGCTCCAACAACTCAGCTTCGCCTCGGCGACGATCTGTCTGTTCGCGATAGGCACCATCGCGGCTTTCGTCATGCCCGCGCGCGACTCGCTGTTGTCTTACGTGTCCCCGCCATCGCTGGGGCTCGCCCGCACCTCGGCCCTGGCGGTGGCCGCAACCTTCGGCGGCCAGCTCGTCGGCACGGGGATCGCGGCGACCGCATCGACCGTGGGCGCCGTGCCCTTGCTTTGCCTGCAAGCCATGCTGCTGGCAGCTTCGGCCGTTCTTACCGCCCGCCTGAAAATAGAAAACCCGCACGCACTCAAACCGGGCCAACCCACCAAGCTCGCCCGCCTCTGGCCCGAGATGCGCGAAGGCTTTAAAGTCATGTGGCAGAACGAGCGCCTGCGCACGATCACGCTCTATTTCGTTCTCGCAGGTCCGCTGTTCAACGGCATGTTTCTGGTCGGTTTGCCGCTGATGGTGCGCGATGTCTATCATGGCGAATCCGCGATGCTGTCGGGCCTGCTGACGGCGTTCCTCCTCGGCCTCACGGTCTCGTCGTTCTCGATCTCGCGCTTGAAGCCGACCGAGCGTCCCGGCCGGCAGATGATGCTGATCACGTTGAACAACATCGTCGTCTTCACCGCCGCCCATTTCGCGCCGCCCTTTCCCGTCTTCGTGGCGCTTATCTTCTTCTGGGGCGTGATCGGCGGCGTCAGCATGGCCACAAGCCGCGGCTTGATCCAGGCCGCCGCCCCGCACGCCTATCGCGCGCGCATTCTCTCGATCCTGCAGTTCGCCAACGTCGCCGGCGGCCCGCCCGGCGCGCTGATCTACGGCTTTGCCTCGCAAGCCGTCGGCATCTTGAACACGCTTCTGATCGTGCCGGTGGCGATCGTATTGCTATGGTCGAGCTTCCGCATCTTCACCCGCCTGTGGGATTTCCGACGCGAGGACGGTATCCACGAAGCCAACGTCAACGTCAACGCCGCGCCATGACCACCGCCGACCGACACATCCGGATTCCCGGCCCCGGCGCGATCATCCTCACCGGTCCGTCGAGCTGCGGCAAAGGCGAAGTCGCCAAAGCGCTCTGCGAGATGATGGAGATTCCACCCGATCATTGGCTGTCGATGGGCGGCATCTTGCGCGGCGTGTTCGAGAAAGCGCGCGACGACGCAGGCTTCGTTGCCGCGCTCGAGGCCCGCCACGCCATTTCCGACCGCTGTCCGATATTCGAAACCCCCGACATCACCGACGGTTTGCGAGCAAAAATCGAGTCCCACCAAGCAGGCCTGACCCGAACGCTCGCCGCGCGCACCGGCGCCAGCGCGCGTCCCGGCGGTTGGCAATCGGTGACGGCGCTTGACTGGCTCGAATACTGCACCACGCACGGCCTGCTCGTCCCCAATCGCTGGACGCAAGACTTGATCGCCGCCCACATCGAGACGGCATCTCAATCGCGCGCGAAGCCCCTCATCCTCGATGGCTACCCCAGGACCCGCATCGCCGCCGAACACCTCTTGGACGTTCTCGATGCGGCCCAGACGCCCGTTCTGAAAGTCCTGCATCTCAGCATCAGCAAACAAGAAATGCTCCACCGCGCGGGCCTGCGCCAACGCGCCGACGACGACCCGGCAGCGCTGCTTAAGCGCTACGAGTTCTACATCGAGTCTGTCCAGCCCAGCGTCGACTACATGAAGGATCGCCTGGGGTCAGAGGCCATCGCCCTCATCGACGCCCACCAGCCGTCCTATGACATTCAGGACGGCAAGCGCGTTTTGAATCTGAAACGCTCGATCGCCAACGTTGTGTGCGCATGCGTCTTGGCGCTCACCGCAAAATGACGCCGGTGCCTCAAGAATATTTCCGCTCGCTCCACCACGGATAATAGCCCGGCATGTCCTTCGACACTTTGTCGGGAAAATTCGCCGGGCGCTTTTCCAGGAACGACACCACGCCTTCCTTCGCGTCCGCCTGCTGGCCGCGCGCATAGATGCCGCGGCTGTCGATCTTGTGCGCTTCCATCGGATGATCGGCGCCCAGCATACGCCACAGCATTTGCCGCGTCAGCGCCACCGACACCGGCGACGTGTTGTCGGCAATCTCGCGCGCCAACGCATGCGCCGCCGGCAACAACTCGTCCGGTTTCACCACCTTCGACACCAGACCCGCGTCGAGCGCTTCCTTCGCATCGAACACGCGCCCCGTCGCGCACCACTCCATCGCCTTCGAAATCCCGACGAGCCGGGGTAGGAACCAGCTCGAACACGCCTCCGGCACGATGCCGCGCCGCGCGAACACAAAGCCGAAGCGCGCCGTCTCGCTGGCGATACGGATATCCATCGGCAATTGCATCGTCACGCCGATGCCGACGGCAGGGCCGTTGATCGCGCCGATGACCGGCTTCAAACACTCGAAAATGCGCAACGTCACGCGGCCGCCACCGTCGCGAACGCCCTCATGGCTCCAGTCGACGGTGCCGTTTTTCTGCGGCACGCCCGCCTTCTCCGGCCGGTCGGTGCGCGCGCCATAGTCGAACGTCTTGGCCCCCGCGGACAAATCCGCCCCCGCGCAAAACCCGCGCCCCGCGCCGGTGACGATCACGACGCGCACGTTGTCGTCGGCGTCCGCCTTGCCGAACGCCTCGATCAACTCGGCCATCATCGTTTCGGTGAAGGCGTTGAGCTTTTCCGGGCGGTTGAGCGTGATGGTCGCGATCTTGTCGGCGACATCGTATTTGATTTCGGTGAAGGACATAGGGCGTTCGTTCCTTTCGTGATGGCGTGATGTGTGCACCATAGCGAGCGCAAGCGCCTCGCAACACCCCTCGCCCTTCCATCATTTGGAAGGGAGCGGGTCGAGTTCTTGTGGACGCGCTTGTGTGTTCCCAATATTCCTTACGCCAACACCGACAAGAGAGTGCCCATGCACCCCTCCATCCACGCCAAGACCCAGCCCGCCAAACCCGCCTTCATCATGGCGGCAAGCGGGGAAGCCGTAACGTATCGCGAACTGGACGAGCGATCGAACCGCGGCGCGCAGTTGTTCCGCAAGCTGGGCCTAAAGACCGGCGACGGCATCGCGATCTTGATGGAAAACAACATCCATTACCTGCCGATCTGCTGGGCGGCTCAGCGTTCGGGGCTCTATTACACCTGCATCTCCTCGCGTTTGACGGCCGGTGAAATCGAATACATCGTCAAGGATTGCAGCGCGAAAGTGTTCATCACCTCCAAAGCGATGGGAACCACCGCGGCTGAAGTCGAAGGCCGCATGCCGGGCGTGACGAAATTCATGCTGGGCGGCACCGCGCCGGGCTACGACAGCTTCGAAGACGCCGTTCGCGCGATGCCGGCAACAGCCGTCGCCGACGAAACGCCCGGCGCCGACATGCTCTATTCCTCCGGCACCACGGGCCGCCCCAAAGGTGTGAAGGGCGCGCTCTCGGGCGGCAAACTCACCGATCCCAATCCGCTTTTGATGCTCGCCAAGATGCTCTACGCATTCGACGAGAATACGACATACCTCTCGCCCGCGCCGCTCTATCATGCGGCCCCGTTGCGCTACAACATGTCGGTCCAGCGTCTCGGCGGCACTTGCATTGTGATGGAACACTTCGATCCGGAAGACGCACTGCGTCAAATCGAGAAACACAAAACGACCCACAGCCAGTTTGTGCCGACCATGTTCGTCCGTATGCTGAAATTGCCGGAAGACGTGCGCCGCAAATACGACGTGAGTTCGATGAAGGTGGCCATCCACGCCGCTGCGCCCTGCCCGATCCACGTGAAGAAACAGATGATCGAATGGTGGGGTCCGGTGATCTTCGAATATTACGCCGGCACCGAGGGCAACGGTTTCTGCGCCATCACAAGTCAAGAATGGCTCGCCCATCCGGGCTCGGTCGGCAAGTCGCTGCTCGGCGAACTGCATATCGTCGGCGAAGACGGCACCGATGCGCCGACCGGCACACCCGGCACGATCTACTTCGCCAACGGTCCCGTTTTCGAATATCACAACGACCCGAAGAAAACCGCGGACGCCCGCAACGACAAAGGCTGGTCGACGTTGGGCGACGTCGGATACGTCGACAAGGACGGCTTCCTTTATCTGACCGACCGTAAGGCGTTCATGATCATTTCCGGCGGCGTCAACATCTATCCCCAGGAAGCCGAAAACGTCCTCATCAACCACCCAAGAGTTGCCGACGTGGCGGTCTTCGGCGTGCCGAACGAGGATTTCGGCGAAGAAGTAAAGGCCGTGGTTCAGCCGATGGATTGGGCCGACGCCACGCCCGCGCTCGCCGCCGAGCTCATCGCCTATTGCCGCGAGCACCTGTCCCAGATCAAATGTCCGCGCAGCGTCGACTTCGACCGCGAGCTGCCGCGTCACCCGACCGGCAAGCTCTATAAGCGCCTGCTGCGCGACCGCTACTGGGGCAATCGTGAGTCAAAAATCGTCTGAGACCGCGCCACCGCCGCTCGCGCCTTCGGGACCGGGCGGCATGCTCGCGCGTCAAGACTTCTCGCCCGAACGCATCGCCGCTTATTCGCAACTCGCCAAACAGTTCGGCGACGCGCAATTCCTCTCCGAGGAAGAACGCGAACGGTCGCGCGCCGAAACCATGACCCAACACGTACCGGGCGCGGAGCTTTGGGTCTTCGGTTACGGCTCGCTGATGTGGAACCCGGCGATCCACGTCGACGAAAGCCTGCCCGCCCGCGTCGAGGGCTTCAGCCGCAGCTTCTGCATGCGCCTGATGTTCGGCCGGGCGATGCCCGACAATCCGGGCCTGATGCTCTGCCTGGTGCCCGGCGGCACCTGCACCGGCATCGCTCACCGCATCGCCCCCGAGCACGTCGAAAGCGAAAGCAAAATCCTCTGGATGCGCGAGATGCTGTCGGGTGCCTACGTGCCCACCTGGGTCGACATGGACTTGGGCGCCCGCCACGTGCGCGGCGTCACCTTTGTGATGAACACCGCCCATCCGCGTTATCTGCCCGGCCTGACCAGCGATGAAAAGGCCGCACGCATCGCCAAGGCCGAAGGCCATCTCGGCACCAACCGCGACTATCTTTTCCGCACCGTCGCCGCCTTGACCGGCGCCGGCGTCAGCGACACCTATCTCGACGACATCCACGCGCGCGTGCGCGCCCTTATCGAACAAACTCAGCCAGGAGCCAAAACATGAAAGTCATCAACTACGCCGACATCGCCAAACACGTCGGCGAGGAAATGGGCGTGTCCGAGTGGGTCGTGGTCGACCAAGATCGCGTCAACAAATTCGCCGACGCGACCGGCGACCACCAATGGATCCACATCGACGTCGAACGCGCCAAACGCGAATTGCCGACCAAGGGTACGATCGCGCACGGCTATCTCACACTGTCGTTGATCCCCTTTCTGGCGTCGAAAATTTCCCGCATCGACGGCGTCAGCCGCGGCATCAATTACGGCTCGAACAAGGTGCGTTTCACCAACATGGTGCCCACGGGGTCTCGCGTGCGCGCCAGATCGAAACTGCTCGCCGCCGAACCCAAAGGCCCCGGCATGCAGATGACGAACGAAATCACCATCGAAATCGAGGGCCAAGACCGCCCCGCCTGCATCGCCGAAACGATCAGCTTGGTCTATCCATGAGCTATTGAACTCATACCTTACCTCGCCATCTCTCACCCGGTAGGGGTGAGAGATCGATTGGAGCAAGAGCATGGAAAAAATCACGAAAACAGACGCCGAATGGCGCGCGCAATTGTCGGCGGAGGAATACCACATCACGCGTAAGCACGGCACCGAGCGCGCCTTCACAGGCCCGAACCACGACGCGAAGGATAAGGGCACCTACACCTGCAAATGCTGCAACCTGCCGCTATTCGACGCCGGCACGAAGTTCGATTCAGGGACAGGATGGCCCAGCTTCTTTGCTCCGATCGAAAAGCAAAACGTGGCCGAAAAATCCGACAACACGCTTTTCATGCGCCGTACCGAAGTGCTCTGCGCCCGCTGCGACGCCCATCTCGGCCACGTCTTCCCCGACGGCCCGAAGCCCACGGGCCTGCGCTACTGCATGAACGGCCACGCGCTGAATTTGGCGAAGAACAGGTGAACAAGATCCGCTGATGCTCGACGCCCTCGCCTTCCTGCGCACCTATTGGCACAGCTTCGCCGCCGCCGCCGCGGCCGGCGCCTTCTTGGCCATCGTCGGCGCGTTCGGTACCGGCACGGCGCCGCTGCTCACGCGTCTCTTCTATTGGATCCCGATGATCCTCGTCGGCACGGCTGTGGGCTTCGCGATCGCGCTGCGCACTATGCGCCGTCCGAAAATCGGCGAGAACCAGGCGCTCGTTTGGGCGATCGTGACGGCGTTCGTCGCGCTGCCGGGAACGCTGCTCGTTTGGGGCTATACGGTCTTGATCTTCGGCGCCTTGCCGCGTTCGCTCCCGATGCTCTTCGTGGAGGTAGCGATCGTCACCGGCGCGGCGTCGGCGATCATGATGCTGATCAACCGCCCCGGGCCCATGACCCGCGCCGCGCCCTCGTCGCCAGGCGGCGCAGCGGCACCCGTGCGCTTCCTCGAACGATTGCCGCCGAAGCTGAAAGGCGGCACGCTCTACGCCGTCCAGGCCGAGGACCACTATCTGCGCATCCACACCTCCAAGGGCTCGGACCTGATCCTCATGCGTTTGTCGGACGCCATCGCCGAACTTGACGGCATCGAGGGCGCCCAGACCCACCGCTCCTGGTGGGTGGCAAAGGACGCCATAACCGAGGTCAAACGCGCGGACCGCCGGGTCACTCTGGTGCTCAAGGACGGGGTGGAAGCACCTGTGAGCCGCCCGAACGCCACGGCGCTCCGCGAGTCGGGCTGGATCGCCTAGCGAAATCGCCGCCAAGTCGCGAAGCGTGAACTGGCAACCGCCGCAGTGCGCGCGCCGCCAAATGTCGATCCGGCCAATTCGCGAAACAACCCGGCCCGATCGCGCAACCGTCCACCAGGCCGTCGCATCGTATGGCTATGTCGACCTCATCGAACAACAGGGAGACCCCTTCGATGAGCACTCACATATTCAGGTTTCTGTTCGCCCTCGCCGCCTCCAAACTGGCCCTGACCGCCACGCCAAGCGCCGACGCGGACGCTGTCGTCAAAATCACCATCGCCGGAATCAAGGCCCAACAAGGCTTCCTGATGATCGCGCTGCACGACGAAAAAGGTTGGTCGGGCGCCCCGCTCGCCCGCGCGAGAATTCCCGTCACCGACAGCTCGCTCAAGACGACTTTTACAGCCCCGGCACCCGGACATTACGGCATCAAAATCTTCCACGATGTCGACGGCGACGGCCGGATGAGCACGAACATCGTCGGCTTTCCCACCGAACCGTTTGGTTTCTCGAACGACGCCCCCATTCGCTTTGGCCCACCTTCGTTCGCCGACGCCGGTTTCGCTGTCGGCCCGGACGGCGCCGTGCAAACCGTCACGCTGAGATAACGGAGCGCCACGATGACCACACTGACACGTCGCGAGATCGCCGCACTCACGCTTGGAGGCGCGGCGACGGCAGCCACCTCGTCTTGGGCCCGCACGGTCGCCGACTGGCGCTTGGGATTTAAAACACCGCCCGAAACGCTCGACAGCGAACTATCGCTGATTTCAGGCCGCCTTCCGCCGGAGCTTCAAGGCACGTTCTATCGCGTGGGACCCGCTCAATTCGAGCGCGCGGGTGAACGCCTCGGCCACTGGTTCGACGGCGACGGAATGGTGCAACGCTTCGCGATCGGCGACGGTCGCGCGCGCCACCGCGGACGCTTCGTCGACACCGACAAGAGACGCAGCGAGCAAGCCGCCGGCCGCTTCCTCCATTCGGGTTACGGCTTCGGCCCGAAGGCCGCCGCTGAATTGCGCCGTCTCGACGACATCAATGCCGCCAACACCAGCGTGCTTGCCGTCGCCGGCGAAATCTGGACTCTTTGGGAAGGCGGATCGCCGTGGCGCGTCGATGCCGAAACGCTCGCTACGCGCGGCCGCAAAGCCTTCGCCGGCCCTCTCGACGGCGCGCCCTTCTCGGCCCACCCCAAACGCGGACCCGACGGCGATGTCTGGAACTTCGGCGTGCTGGGTCGCAGTTGCGTGATCTGGCATTTGACACCCGACGGCGCGGTGCGCAAAAGCGCGCTCATCACACTGCCTGCGCCAAGCCTCATGCATGACTTCGCGGTAACATCGAAGCACGTGATCCTGCTCCTGCCGCCCATGCTCGGCGATGCGGGAGGCGAACCGAAGTCGCTCGTCGACCGTTATCGCTGGCACGCGGATCGTCCGTTCCAGATTCTCGTCCTCGATAAGGACACCTTGACGCTTCAACGCAGCTATGAACTTCCCGCGCGCTTTCTGTACCACCTCGGCAACGCCTGGGAGGATGAGACCGGCACCATCCGCCTCGATGCCTGTCTCGACAACGACGCGACGTTCGCGGTCAAAACGGCGCGCGATCTCGCGCTGACGGTCGCATCGACGCCGCTGACGGCGCGACCGACGATGATTACGCTCGCGGCCAACGGGCGGGCCGCAATGGACGCACTTATCGGTGTGGGCGAGTTCCCACGCACCGATCCGCGCCGCGTCGGGCTACAGCACCGCTTCACCTACGGCGTCATCACCAGCGGCGTCGCGCGCTGGGATTGGGAGACGGGGGCACGAGACAATTTCGAGTACGGCCCGGACACCTGGAGCGAAGAACCCGTCTTCATCCCGCTCCCCGGCGCAAACGATGAAACGGATGGTTGGCTCGTCGCCACGATGTTGAACTTTCGAGCCGAACGCACCGAGCTCTGCATCTTCGACGCCCGCCGTGTTTCCGATGGCCCGGTCGCACGCTTCGCCTGCCCCTATGCCTTGCCGCTCGGTTTTCACGGCGCATTCGCGACGGCGTAGGGGTGCCTACAGCCGCGCCCCGAAATAGCGTCCCGGCGTCGTGCCGAACGTTTCGCCGAACGCGGCCACGAATGCGCTCGCGTTGCGATAGCCCGTATCCGCGGCGACCTGTTTCACCGGAACGCCTTGCGCCAGCAGACGCAACGCGTCGAGAAACCGTGCATGCCGGCGCCACTGCCCGAACGCCATGCCTGTCTCCGCCAGAAAACGCCGTTCGAGCGTACGCACGCCGAGCCCGAACCGCCGCGCGATCTCGCCACTGCCCGCATCGTCGCGCGCGCAACTCTCCGCGACACGCCGCAACACGTCGCTCGTGGGCGACGGCAGGCTCAAGGCCGGCACCGATTGCGTGCAAAACGCATCGACGATCAACACAGCCGTCGCTTGCTGCGCCACGTCGCGCCGGTCGAGCATCCCTACCTCGCACGCGCGCAAGATCAGCTCGCGCAACAACGCCGACACCGGCACGACGCAACTTGTCGCCGGCAGATCGCTCCAATCTGACGGCCGCAAATAAAGCGTGGCAAATGCAGAAGCGCCGGAGAACCGAATGGCATGCCGAACACCCGCAGGCGCCCAAATCGCCCAGTGCGGCGGCACCACCCACAGGCCCCGGTCGGCCGTCACCGTCATCACACCCGCCGAGGCATAGATCAGCTGGTGCCAATCGTGCCCGTGCGGCTCGATCTCTTGCCCGTCGCGCATCGCCATCCGCATCGTGCGCACCAGGAAATACGGCTCGTCATCCGCCATGTGACGCTTCATCGACATTAATTGGTAGAATAGCGCAATTGCGACCGAAAGGCGAGCGACATATCCTGCCCGACATGACAAACAATCTCGCAGCCTTCGCCATCCACGCCGACGACGTCCAGCGTGCCCGCCGCTTCTACGAAGCCGTCTTCGGCTGGAAGTTCGAACCCTGGGGCCCGCCGGATTTCTATCTCATCCACACCGGCGACGACGCCTCCCCTGGCGTCCAAGGTCTGATGCACAAGCGCCAACAGCCGCGCGGCCAAGGCGGTCCGAATTGCTTCGAATGCACGATCAGCGTCGCCGACGTCGACGCCATCGCCGACGCAGTGAAAAAACACGGCGGCAAAATTACGATGGAAAAATCGAAGATCCCGACGGTCGGCGAAGTGATCTACCTCGAAGACCCCGAAGGAAACCGCGTCGGCGCGATGAAGTACGACATGTCGCAGACGGGTTGATCCAACCAGCCTAGCGTGAGCCGCTGACAAAGATGAGGAGAAGCAGATACCCCGACAAGAAGAATGTCAGCACCGCCGCCGTGCCGACGCGCCTCAGAAATCTGTAGAGCGGGTACTTCTCCGCCAGCGCCCAGCTTTCACCTTCGCCCCACAACCACGGCCTGCCGTATTCCCGGATGTTGCGATAAAGAAAATACGGTCCACCAGCAACCACAATACCGGCCGCGACGATGAACGCACCGGCTGCAACGTATTCAAGGATCGGCGTCACAACATCCATTACTTGGCCTCAACAGCAGCCGTGTCGCTAGCTCACCCTTCGTACCGTTACGCGATGCTCGCCTCTCTTCGCCGCGCGTAGCGCCACGCAAGGCGATGTTTCCGACGGCTCGACCTTTAGCCCGGGCGCCGCAATCGCAAATGCTTCCGGATACTGCACCGTCGGCAGATAGATCTCCGTCGCCGCCGCAATCGCAGGATCGGCGTCGAACGTGAAGGTGAACTCGCCGCTCTCGCGCTCGAAGCGCATCTCCGTCATGACATGTTGGCAAGCGCGCACGAACGGCCACGCGCTGGAGTTGGAGAAGGAAGAGCGTACGATCAGAAAACCTCCATGACCCTTTCCGGCCCTTTCGAGAGGAACTCAACAACGACTGACTCGTGAGGGCCTTCATCTGTAAAAAAATCGACATAGTCGCCCGAATCCAAATGCATCCGCAGTGTCAACGGACTCGGCAACTCGAAACGGACCGGAATTTGCCAAATGATCAACCAAACCGGTACCTCGCTCGGCCCGCGATCCCATTCATACGTCTTCCCTCGCAGCTTGAAGGCGGCTTTCTCCTCTGTCTGAAGGCGGACAACGTCCCCAAACGAGATTTGAAAGTCATGGCCGCCAAGACCGACGAAAGTCACGGGCTCACCCTTGCATTCCTCGTTGAGGCGGCGCGCAATCTCTTGGTCGAATGTTCTCATTGGGCTAGTTTGATCGCCTGATTGTAACCCGGTGCTTGCCGCTCTTCGCCGCGCGCAGCGATACGCAGGGTGAAGTTTCCGAGGGCTCGACTTTCAACCCGGGCGCCGCAATCGCGAAGGCTTCGGGATACTGCACGGTCGGCAGATAAATCTCCGTCGCCGCCGCAATCGCGGGATCGGCGTCGAACGTGAAGGTGAACTCGCCGCTTTCGCGATTGAACTTCATCTCCTTCAGTACGCCCTGACACGCGCGCACGAACGGCCGCACGAAGCCTTCGATCGCGCGTCCGCCGGAATTGATGTCCTGGTTGTTTGCCAATTGATCGCGCGAAAAGACGCTGAGATCTTCCTGGTTCCAGCCGTCGCCGCACGACACATCGTTGCGGTTCGACGCCGTATAATTCCACAGTGTGCAATTCAGCAAATGCCGGTCCATGGCGTTGTACATGAGGTCGAGCGCGGTGACGTGCTTCTCCCACGGTGCCGCCGAATGATCGCCTTTCGCCCACGCCTGATAGGCTGCCGCACCGTCGAGATCGAACGGAATCCCGAACTCGCCGATCAAGGTCGGCGCGCCGCCCGGAATCGACGTCGATGCTTGCTTGATGCGGCCGAGTTGGCTTGCGTAGTGTCCCTCGATCTCCGCCGCGCCGTTCAGCGTCTTCATCGTGAACGGATTGAGCGAAGTCGGAAACATGAAATTCTTCGTCACCAGCGTCACGATATCGTACCAATGGCTAGCATTGACCGTGCGCTCCGGCGTTCCGGGCGGAAACCCTTCGGCGGCGCGAAACGGATCGAGCTCGGCAAAGATCAGCCAATCGTCGTTGATCGCCCGGATCTCGCGCGCCACGCGCTGGAAGAACGGCGCCATGCCGTCCGCATCCGGATCGATCGTCTTGCCGCGCACGTTGTGAAAGAAATCCTCGCGCAAAACTTCGTGCCCATTGCCCGTCAGGCGATAGGC
>JANOFM010000182.1:0-7744 GCA_031413635.1 Alphaproteobacteria bacterium
CGTCCTTCGCGGCGGCGCTGAACGACAGCGCCTTTGCGGAAGCGATGTCGCGCAAGTAACACCGACTCAGAACCGACACGCGAAAGCCGCCTGCTTCAAGCAGGCGGCTTTTGTTTTGCGCCCCACCCGCCCAAGCTTTCCTACGAAGTGATTCGGGGAACTCCATGCGCGCGGCCGTGCTGTGCTTGACTATCTGCGCGCTCGCCGGCTCCGCCATAGCCGACGAAATCGAGATGGACCGTCTTGAAACGGAAGATCTCGACCTCCTCTATTTCGACCCGCCGCAGACGTATCTCACGCCCTATGCCGCGCGCGCCTTCCTGAACTCGATCGAGTTCCAAAAGCGCATCTTCGAGTGGAAGCCGTGGGAGAAGACGACGCTTCTGCTCAAGGACTTCACCGATTCCGGCAACGCGGCGGCGCGCGCCTCGCCCAACAACGCGCTCCTCATCGACGTGGCGCCGTTGAACCAGGCGTTCGAAACCCTGACCGCGGGCGAGCGCGTCTACACGCTGATGAACCACGAACTGGTCCACGTCGCCACAATGGACGTGTGGAACGACGACGACGCGTTCTGGCGCAATCTGTTCCAAGGCAAACCGATGCCGATGGAGCAACACCCGGAATCGATCCTCTACAATTACCTGGCCACCCCGCGCGTGAATGCGCCGCGCTGGTATCTTGAAGGCTCGGCCGTCTTCATGGACACCTGGATGGCCGGCGGCATCGGCCGCGCGCAAGGCGCCTACGACGAAATGGTGTTCCGCGCCATGGTGCGCGACGACGCGCATTTCTACTCGGAGCTCGGCCTCGAAGCCGAAGGTTCGTCCGTCGATTTTCAAGTCGGCGTCAACGCCTATCTCTACGGCACGCGTTTCATGAGCTACCTCGCGCTCACGCGCTCCCCGCAACACGTCGTCGACTGGCTAAAGCGCGGCCCGGACAGCGACGGCTACTACGCAAACCAATTCGAACGCGTCTTCGGTAAGCCGCTCGTTGACGTCTGGGACGAGTGGATCACGTGGGAACGCGAATTCCAGAAGCGGAATCTGCAGTCCGTCAACCAACACCCGGCCACGCCGCTCAAGCGCTTGGCGCCGCGCGCGCTGGGTTCGGTCTCGCGTACGTATTACGACCCCACCCGCCAAAGCTTGATCGGCGCCTTCCGCTATCCCGGCGTCATCGCCCATATCGGCGAACTGTCGCTGAAGGACGGAAGCCTGCGCCGCCTCGTCGACGTCAAGGGCCCGATGCATTACCGCGTCGCCTCGTTCGCCTACGATCCGAAAACGGCGAAGGCCTGGTACACGACCGACAACTACGCCTTCCGCGATCTCATGGAAATCGACATCGCGAGCGGCGACAAGAAAATGCTGATGAAGGACGCCCGCATCGGCGACCTCGCGCTCAACCAAACCGACCGCACGATGTGGGGTCTGCGCCACTTGAACGGCTTCGTCACGCTTGTGCGCATGGATCCGCCCTACGAAAAGTGGACGCAAATCCACACCTGGCCCTATGGCGAAGTCCCCTACGACCTCGACGTGTCGCCCAACGGCGAATTGATTTCGATGTCGATAGCGCGCGTCAACGGCGACCAGACGTTGCGCGTCTTCCACCTCAACGACATGAACACCGACAAGCCCGCGGAGATCGCCACCTATAATTTCGGCAGCGCTGTCCCCGAGGGTTTCGTCTTCTCCCCCGACAGCCGACATCTCTACGGCAGCTCGTATTACACCGGCGTCTCGAACATCTACCGCTTCGAAGTCGCGACCGGCAAAATCGAGGCCGTCTCGAACGCCGAGACCGGCCTCTTCCGCCCCATCCCGCGCGCCGACGGTGCGCTGATCGCGCTTGAGTACACCGGCCAAGGCTTCACGCCTGTCGAACTCGACCCCAAACCGCTCGAAGACCTGGGCGCCATCAAGTTTCTCGGCAACGAGGTCGTAACCAAGCACCCGGTCGTCAAATCATGGGCTGTCGGCTCGCCATCGAAGATCGCGCTCGAGGAAATGGTCACGAACCGCGGCAAATATATCCCGTCGAATGAGATGAAGATCGGCGCGACCTATCCGATCGTCGAAGGCTACAAAGGCTACGGCTCGTTCGGCTGGCACCTGATGCTCGAAGACACCATACAGTTCGCCAAGCTCTACGCCACCGCGTCTTACTCGACGACGGAGTCGCTGAAAGAGGCCGAACGCTTCCACTTCAACATCGAATACCGCACCGTCAACGGCTACATCCGCTATTGGCACAACGACGCCGATGTCTACGACCTCTTCGGCCCGACGGAACGCAGTCGAAAAGGCGACGCCGTCCTTGCCGGCTACAAGTGGCCTTTGATCTACGACCCGCCGATCCAAATGGCCTTCGCGATGGACGCCGCCTACTTCATGGGCCTCGACACCTTGCCCGGCAATCAGAACGTACCGGCCTCGGCTTCCGAAATCGCCTCGCTCGACTTCAAGCTCGACTTCACCGACACCGACAAATCTCTCGGCGCCGTCGATCACGAGAAGGGTTATCGCTGGGAAGTCGCCTGGGGCTCGGACTTCGCCGACAGCGCGTTCTTCCCCAAGGCCCGCGTCGGGTTCGACCTCGGTTTCCCGCTCGGCTGGCAGCATTCCTCGCTCTGGTTCTATTCCTCGGCCGGCCTCGCCGGCGGCGACGCGCTGAACCCGCTGACCCCGTTCTATTTCGGGGGCTTCAAGAACAACTACCTCGACGACAAAGAAACCAAACGCTACCGCGAACACCACACGTTGCCGGGCTTCGCGATCGACGAGATCTCAGCCCGCAGCTTCGCCAAGTCGGTCGCCGAATGGAACCTGCCGCCCATCCGCTTCGACGACGTCGGAACGCCCAGCCTCTATCTGGGCTCGATCCGCCCGGCCGTCTTCGCCGGCGTGTTGTGGGCCGACCCCGGCCTTAAAACCGAACGCACGCTTGGCAACGCCGGCCTCCAACTCGATTTCAACTTCACTCTCGCCCACCGCCTGCCGATGACGTTTTCGGTCGGGTACGCCGCGGGAATCGAAGACTGGACGAAGCGGGATGAAGAGTGGCTGATATCGCTGAAGATCATGTAGCGTTGCCAACTTGATGCCCCTGACCTTCCTCCTCGAAGCACCGATCGCTCTCGCCCCCGCGCTAGCGTTCCTGTTCGTCCTCCACCACCTCGACAGCTTCCGCCTCGTCAGCCGCGACACGGTCGTCCTCACCTTGACCGCCGGCGGAGCGCTTGCCGCCGCAAGCTATTTCTTGAACGCCGCCATGATGGACGCAAGCGCCACCGGCATCGCCGACTACACCCGCTACGGCGCGCCCGTTTTGGAAGAGGCGCTCAAAGCCGCCGTCATGATTTATCTTTTTCAGCGCGCCCGCATCGGCTTTCTGATAGATGCCGCCATCATCGGCTTTGCCATCGGCACCGGCTTCGCCCTGATCGAAAATCTCTACTTCCTCTACACGTTCCCGAACGCGAATGTCGGCGTTTGGATCGTGCGCGGCTTCGGCACGGCGATGATGCACGGCGGCGCCACCGCGATCTTCGGCGTCCTAGCGCAATCCTGGACCGAGCGTCACACGAAGTTTCAAGCAGCCCTCTACGTCCCCGGCTTGGCGACCGCCATCGCCGTCCATTCGCTGTTCAATCACCTGCTCGCAACACCGATGATCGCCACCGCCGCGATGATCCTCGTCGTACCGTTGATCTTGTTCCTGATCTTCGCCAAGAGCGAGCACCGCATCCACAACTGGCTGCTGGCCGATTATGCGACGCACGAGCATCTACTCGCCGCCATGGACATCGAATTCGCCCACAGCGAAGCCGGCCGCTTCATCTCGGAGATCGCCGACAAGTGCCAAGACGCCCACGCCGCCGACATGTTCCAATACATGCGCTTGCACACCGAACTGGTTCTGCGCGCCGAAAAGCTCCTTCTCGCACGTAAAGGCGGCACGAAACTCGCGCTCACCGACGACGACAGAGCCGCCTTCACCCGCCTCCACGCGCTCGAACGCGCGATCGGCCGTACCGCCCTGATGGCGCTGTGGCCGCATCTGCATTACAGCCGCCAGGAACTCGCCGAACTCTACGAACTCGAAAGTCGTACCCACAGCGGACGTCGCGCAGCCGATTGAATTCCCCGGCCTACGGTACGAGAATGGCCTCAACCATCCGGAGACAAGGATCATGCAAGCGCGCGTTCGTTCCCATTTCGCATACCCATTGTTGATCGCCTCGGCCCTATCGCTCACCGGTTGTCTCGATGACGAGATGACGGCGCACCAGCCCGGCGGCGAATCGCACATGAGCACGGCCGACGCCGCCGGCGCGACAAAGATGCCGCTGTTCGACAACCTCGGCACGCACGCGCACAAGATCACGACCTCTTCGCCCGAGGCGCAAGCCTATTTCAATCAAGGCTATCGCTATCTCTTCAACTTCAACCACGCCGCCGCGATCTCGTCCTTCAAGGAAGCCCTAAAGCGCGACGCGAACTGCGCCATGTGCTGGTGGGGCATCGCCTTCGCCCATGGCCCCAACATCAACATGCCCATGATGCCCGACGCGCACGCACCCGCGAACGAGGCGATCAAGAACGCGCAGCGCCTGGCCGGTGGCGCCAGCGAGGCCGAACAAGCCTACATCGCGGCGCTGACCAAGCGTTACGCCGACGATCCCGCCGCCGACCGCACAGCGCTCGACAAGGCCTTCGCCGAAGCGATGCGCGATGTCGCCAAGAAATACCCGAACGATCTCGATGCGGTGACACTTTACGCCGAAGCGCTGATGGACACCTCGCCTTGGGATTATTGGCTGGCCGACCGGCGAGCGTCGAAGCCCGGCATGGAAGACCTCGTCCCCACGATCGAAAGCGTCATCATGCGCGACTCCAAACACGCCGGCGCGCTGCACCTCTATATCCACGCCGTTGAGGCGAGCGACAATCCCGGCCGCGCCGAGAAGGCGGCTGACACGCTGGGCACGCTCATTCCAGGCGCCGGCCACCTCGTCCACATGCCAACCCACATCTACAATCGCATCGGCCGCTACGATGACGGTGTCACCTGGAACCAACGGGCCGCCAAAGCCGACGAAGCCTATATCAAGGCCACCAACGACCGCGGCATGTATGCGGCGATGTACTACGTCCACAACTTGCATTTCGTGTGGACGGCGGCGACGAACGACGGACGCTCGGCGCTCGCCCTCGAATACGCCAAACACGTGGCCGACAATATCCAACCGCAAATGGCGCGCGACATTCCCGGCATCGAAGCCTTCGTGCCGACCTTGCTTTACGCGCAACTGCGCTTCGGCAAATGGGACGACGTATTGGCGGCGGAAAAACCCGACGCGCAATTGCACTACGCCACCGCGATCTATCACTACGCCCGCGCCCGCGCTTTCGCCGCCACAGGCGACGTGAAAAGCGCCAAGGCCGAGCAAGCGAAAATCCGCCCGTCCTTCACCGAAGCCGACGCCAAGAAGTTCGACGCCTTCGGTGTACCTGGCGAAGGCATGGTAACGATCGCCGGTCACATCGCCAAAGCCGACATCGCCCTCGCGCAAAAGCAACTGCCCGCCGCAATCAAAACACTTCGCGCCGCCGTCGCGGCGCAAGACGTGCTGAAATACACCGAGCCGCCGTGGTGGGACTTCCCCACCCGCCAGTTCCTCGGTGCGGCCTTGCTCAAGGCGAACAGAGCGAGAGAAGCCGAAACGGTCTACCGCGACGACCTCAAGGAATGGCCCAAAATCGGCTGGTCGCTCCACGGCCTGTCGAAAGCGCTCGAACGCCAAGGCAAAAAGCGCGAAGCCGGCGAGGCGAACATGGCTTTTCAAGAATCTTGGCAGCGCGCCGACGTGAAGTTGACGCAAAGCAGATTCTAGCGCGTCGCGAGTAGCGGGCGGAGGGGAGGAAACAACGACCCCTTGCCCAGCGCGCAACACGCCGGCGCAATTGGCGCTATCGATGTGCCAACCGGGGACACAATTCCCCCGGCGCGTGTATTAGACCGGTATCGCGTTTAACCCGCCGTCAAGCGCCCGGGATTACACTGTCGTCCCATGCAGCAAGCCGAGCTCGACCGATTCAAGACCTGGCTCGCCAAGCACGGTGCGGAAATCGTGCCGCCCAAAGCGAACGAAGTCATTCGTTTTCGCAATGGGCGACACAAAGGCGTCGTACAAAGAACCAAGAAGGGTGAGCTTGTCCTTTCGCCTGTCGCAGGCGCCTACTTCGAAGCGTTCACCGACAAACGACCGATGCCAGCCAAGCCCGTACGTCAAAACATCAAAACTCCGTCCATCATCGAAAACCTACTCGCCCGTGACGGCACAAATTGCTTCTATTGCCACGAGCCGCTAGGCGAGGACTTGACGCGCGAACACCTCTTCTCGCAAGCCCACGGCGGCCCCGCACACATTGCGAACCTCGCGCTGGCGCACAAAAGATGCAATGCCGACGCACGCGATCTCCCTGTCGTGGAAAAAATAAAACGGCGCGACAACCTTCGCCACAAAGTCTGCACCTCGCCCGTGAACGTCTACGACGACGCGTGATCAGTCCCTTCAAAACAAACTTCCCTGCCCGTCTTCGCTTTTGCGCGGCGGTTTCGGCGCGTCCGGATCGGCCGGTTCGAGGTTCGCCGCGTCGTCGTTGCGCACCGCGTTGGCGCGATTGCTGATCGGCCGCGCCACCAGCGTGCCGTCGGGCGCGGGCACGCACAATTTCATCGCCTCTTCCCCGCTCACCCGCTCGGCCTCGAGCCAGGTCAGGTAATCGCGCTGCACCAAGATCACCGGCATGCGATGGTGCACCGGCCGCACATCGGCGTTTTCGCTCGTGGTCACGATCGCCACAGTCTCGATCGCCTCACCGTCGGGCGATATCCAGCTTTCCCAGATCCCCGCCATCACGAACGGGCGGCTGTCGATGCGTTCGATGAAATAGGCCTGCAGCGGCTTGTCGTTGGCGTCGCGCTTCCACTCGTAGAACCCGTCGGCCAGGATCAAACACCGCCGCTTGCGCGCCGAATCGCGGAAATACGGCTTCTCCAACAACGTCTCCGAGCGCGCATTGATCTGGATTTTCGGCCGCCCCTTGTTCCACCAATGCGGGATCAAGCCCCAGCGCAGGATCGAATGGCGCCGCTCGCGGCCCACCATGCGGATGACCGACACCATCTGCGTCGGCGCGATATTGAAGCGCGGCCGCTGCACCGGCGGCAGGTCGGCCTCCAACACCTCGAACCCCAGCGGAAAGTCCCGCGCAAGATTCTTCAAAATCACCCGAAGCACATAGCGGCCGCACATACCGGAAACCGTCCCCGCGTCTACTTGCCCCGCTTCGGCGCGCCGGTAATCCCGACCGCCGCGCGCAACGCGTCCGCCCTCATCACCCGTCCATCGCGCAGCACCACCTCGACCTGGCGCAAATCGCCGATGCGCTTCGACGGATCGCCGTCGATCAGCACCAACTCCGCTTTCTTGCCCACCGCGAGCGACCCCGTCTCGCCGTCGAGCCCGAACGCTTTCGCCGGCACGATGGGCATTGCTGGAAGCACTGCGTGTGGAAGGCAAAATGACGATCTACGCGCTCGTTTACAACCTGGTCCGTCTGGTAATGTTGAAGGCGGCGGAGGAGCAACACACGAGCGTGTCATCGATCAGTTTTGTGGATGCCTTGCGCTGGTTGGCAGAAGCCTGCCGGAAGTCGCTGCCGCTTCG
>JANOFM010000183.1:0-3384 GCA_031413635.1 Alphaproteobacteria bacterium
ACGGCCACGATCAAGGCGCTGACGACATAGATATCGATGCCCTGCGCCGACGGCTGTGCGACCAACACAACGCCGACGAAGCCCACGGCGACCGCGAGCCAGCGCCGCCAGCCCACCGCCTCGCGCAGTACGATCGCCGACAGCACGGTCAGCACCAACGGCGTGACCTGCATGATCACCGTGATGTCGCCGAGCGGCAAATGCGGCAGTGCGATGAGGAAGAATGTCGCCAGCACGGCTTCGATGGTCGCGCGCACGGCCACAAGCGGGCGCAGCACGAGATGCCAGCGGCCGACGTCGACCGTCGCCGCCACGACCGCGCCCATCAACACCACCGCCATCAATCCGCGCACGGCCATGATTTCGGTCACCGGCGTCGTCTCGCCGGCAAGTTTCACCACAGTGTCGCTGCCGATGAACAGCGCCATCGCGATCAGCAACGAGACGATACCGCGCAAGTTGGCGGCGTGGGATGGACGATCGATCACAGATGGGTGGGATAGCTGGAGTGCGGTGTCGACAAATTGGGGCTGATTGAGAAATTTGTCCATCGCCTGTTAAATTGGTGACTTCGCGGACAGGCGCGGTAAGGAGGTCCATCATGCTGGATCGTATCATAGAGGGGCGCACGGACCTTGTGTTCGAATATGTGGCTGCTGGTCGCGCGGCGACGTCGCTCGACAAGGATGGTGTACCACTGATCTGCTGGTGCGCTTACCACGGTGACGTCAGCGCTATTCGATTTTTGGTTGCGCATGGCGAGACACTTACGTCGCTCGGCGCCAATCTGGATCTCAGCGGCGCGGTGTTTCACGGTCATTGGCAACTGTGCCAATTCCTGATCGAGAACGGGGCGGACGTGAATCGTCCGTTGGACGACACGGGCGAGACGCCGCTTCATGCGGCTCTGTGTAAGACGAACCGGCCGGAGTTCGACCGCGTGCTGAGCGTTCTTCTGGGGGCGGGCGCCAATCCCAATTGCGCCACGAAGCATGGGGTCGAGACCGGAAGCTTCATGCGCGATTGCCGGACGAAGGGCGAGACGCCGCTGCACCGTGCCGCCGCATTTGGCTCGGAGCAGGCGATCCAGATGCTGCTGGATGCGGGCGCCGTCATCGATGCGCGCGACATGCATGGCGATACACCCTTAAACTGGGCAAGTTGGCATTTGCGACCCCGGTCGGTCTTAAGGAAATTGTGTTACGGCAAATTTTCCGTGCCACCAGAAGCGCGCTAGAAAGTTGAACGCAAATCAATACCCCGGCGGCTGCATCGGTTTCATCGGCACGCGGTAGCCGGTGTTGTCGATGACGCGCTTGACGTCGACGTCGGGTTGCTGGTCGGTGCCGGTGCCCGGACCGCGGGCTTCTAGTTCCTTGACCGTGAAGTCCATGCGCGTGTCGTAGGTGCGGTCGATCTGGTTGCGCAAACGTTGTTGGGCTTCGTACCAGCGGTTTTCGACGGCGGTGTTGGCGCAGGTCGCGAGTTCCGACGGCGTTGAGGCGCCCCAGCGGCGCTCGACGCAATCGTAAGGGTCGTACGACATGCGGAACAGGCGATGCAGCACCTCGGTGAAATGCAGCGTGACGGGCAGGCCGGCCGAGTTTCGGTAGACTGCCGTGCAGATGTCGGCGGAACGCTCATAGGCGTGCTGCAGATCTTCCCTCAAGTTGAGTCCGTCGTAGGAAATGCGATCGTCGCGTTCGATCCACATTTTGATCAAACGCTCCATATCGTCGCGCAAGGCGCGGAACGCCGTCTTCAGGCGCGCGTCGCGCGAGGGTGTGGAATAGATTTCCCATTCCATATTGTCGGTGCCGTAAATGTTCGCCGGCAGGCGTTCGGGATGGGGCTTGCGGTCGATGCCCGCCTCGATTGCCATATCGACGAAGCGTTGGCGATCGTAGAGATCGTTGCACAGCGTCTTCATCGTCGCCTTGAGTTCGGCGACGGGGTTGAAGGTCAGCTTGCCGTCGGCCATGGCGATGCGGACATATTCGTAGAAGCCCGCCTCGATGCCTTCATAGGCGAATTTTCCCTTGCGCCAGTCGGCTTGCGGATCGGGCGCCACGTTGCCGAAATATTGTTCGGTCGAGTAGTCGGCGATCTGATTGTTCTTGGCGATCTGGATGCGGCCCTTCTCCAAGCGGATTGGGCGAAAATTCTTGAAGCCCGCCCCCATCGCCGGGAAGTCGCGGCCGAACTGCGCGCCGTAGACGCTGCGCGTCAGCGTGAAATCGGGGTGCGCGTCCATGTAGTAGATGCGCCCGTCGTCGCCGATCTTGTAGACGAGTGCGACGTGGCCGTTGACGTCGTAGATCGCGGTGCCGGGCCTGATCGAGCCGCGCTGGATCTTGACAGGGTAGAGATCGGTCAGCGGGCTTTCGTCGGTGTCGGGTCCGATGCGGAAAGTCGCCGACGAGATCGCGTCGCGGATGGTCGAGATGACGCCGCGACCGCTCTCGCCGCCGCTGACGTGACGCCGGCCGGCGACCCGGTTGCCTTTCGAGGAGAAACGAATGTCGCCGCCGCCGCGCGCGTAGACGCCGTCGACATAGGTGAACGGCAGGCCGTTCTTCCACGCGTAATAGGCGCGCAGCATGTAGACGAGGTCGGCGCAGTCGGCGTTGAAATTGATGCCGCGCCCGTCGGTGCCGCGATAGGGATTGACGTCGGAGTTGATGCAATCGTCCGGCGTTTCGCAGCCGCTTTCGCCGATGCGCCGGATGAAGGCGGAATAGCCGTTCTCGTCCTCGGCGGTCCATTCGTTCTTGGTCACGGTCCAAGTCGAACTCGCGGCCCAAGCCGGTGCCGCAAGGCTCGCCAAAAGTACAGCGATGATCAGACGCAGAACCATATTCCCTCTATCCGCGCCCGGCTGGGCCCCTCGGATTGGTCTATTTGAAATCATGTTTCGGGTCCGAACGCACTTGGGATCGGTGTTTATTTTCCGCCCAAACCCCAGCCAAGCTGCGCAGGCATGCAAAGGTGCAACGCCTGAATACAACTCTGCCGCGCTTTCATTGGGCGGCATGCCTTCCAAAGATGGTGAACGTCGGGGTTAGTTCCACCTGATGCCGCTGGGGATCGGGATGTCGTCGATGTCGACCAAGCGGTATTCGATGATCGCATAGAGCGCGAGCCAGATGACGATGGCAATTGCGAAGGCCCAGATCGCCTTGAGCCAGAGTTTTGGCGAGGTCGGCGCGGACGGCTCGGTGCCCGGAATCACCGCGCCGTCCTCCAACTGCGAGCGCACGCCGACGGGAAGCAGGGCGAAGAACGCCAGCCACCAGGAAACGATGATCACCATCAGCGAGCCCGCGATGCCCATGCGGTTTAAACCTGTTCCAGTTCGATGAGCGTGCCGTTGAAATCTTTCGG
>JANOFM010000184.1:0-12364 GCA_031413635.1 Alphaproteobacteria bacterium
TGAAGTGGGGCGAGCCTGCCTATCTGCCGGTCAAATCTGGGATCGGGACGACGATCCGGATCAATGCGCTGAAAGGATCGAAGGACCGCTACGCCATGTTCGTCAATTGTCAGACGACGCTGCTGGCGAATTTTCGCGAGCTCTATGCGGACGCGTTTGAATTCGAGGGGCAGCGCGCGCTGATTTTGCGCGCGGGTAAGAGGGTGCCGGATAAGGCGCTCCGGCATTGCATCGCGCTCGCGCTGACTTATCACGCGCGCAAGTAACTCACGCGTAGGTCGCGATGCTCTCTACAAATCCTTCGGCATTGAAGACAAACGTCTCGGCGGCGTTCTGGCCGCGTTGGTTGCGATAGGCGATGGTCAGGCTGTCGCTGCCGACATAGACGCGGTCGAGTTCGAAGCGCAAGTCTTTAGCGAAGGCGAGCTCCTTACTCGAAATATCGGGTGAGCGCGGGCGGTCCGGCAAGACGTAGGGACAACGCATCGTCCGGCCAATTTCATCGAAAACACGCCCCGCTTGTTTCCGTTAGCGCAGCTTCGACTCGATCCCCTGCAATCGCTCGCCGGCCTTGGCAGATACGATCAGCGCGATCGATGTTGCGGCTACCCAGATGAAGAACGCCGCGAACGCAAGACGTTGACCGGTTCCCGGGTAGACGAAGCCCGAGAATCTGATCGCTCCCGCCGCGAGAGCGAGCCACAGTGACCACACGGTTATCCGGGCGAGAAGATCGCGACCGAAGGCGAGTTTGAGCGAGGCAAGCAGCCAGAACGCGAACACGCCAAGCGAGGCTGCGATGTGGGCGGTGGTGGTGGGCGCCAAATAGTTCGACATGTCGGCCGGGATCGCGGTGGCCGCAAATGAAAGCCCGGCCATCGCGAACAGAAATCCGGCGATCGGGTCCGCGCGCGCGGCGCCTACGCCCCAACCGTGAAACGACATGAAGATGCCGGGCAGAAGAAAACCCAACAGGTTCCATGCATGCCGATAAGGGGCGCCGATGGCGCCAAATTCGCTGATGGCGGTGGTCGCATGGGTGTAGCCCGGTATCAAGCTCGCGAAGTAGAAGAGGGCGGCCGCGAACAAGCTTGTCGCCGCCAAACCCATCATGCCGGCAGCGCGATTGCTCATAGTCATGTTGCCCCTTGTTTCGAACCAAATAGATAGGTAGACTACCTATATATGTCAACAGCGTCCGAAACACTCGCGAACGATCTTGTGCTGGCGGCGATCCGCTTGACGCGGCGGCTGAGGGCGCAGGACCGGCATGCCAAACTCAGCGGTCCGCAGGCCTCGGCGCTGGCAGCGATCGTTTACTCAGGACGCATCAAGGTGTCCGAGCTCGCCGCACTCGAACAGGTTCGCGGACCGACGATGAGCCAATTGGTGAGCGAACTCGAACGATTGGGGCTTGCCGGACGCGCCGGCGATCCGAAAGACCGGCGCGTCGCATGGGTTAGCGCGTCGCGACAGGGGCGGCGATTGTTGCAGCAGGGCCAAGAGCGGCGCATAGCGCCCCTGGCTGCGCGTATCGGCAGGTTGAGTGCGGAAGACAAGCGGGCTGTCGAGCGCGCGGTGAAGGTCATTGAGGCGCTATCGCGTTCCGAGGACGGCGAATGATAGCTCAGGTGTAGGTCGCGATGCTCTCTACAACCAATCCCTCGGCGTTGAAGACAAATGTCTCGGCCGCGCTCTGGCCGCGATGGTTGCGATAGGCGATGGTGAGGCTGTCGCTGCCTACGTAGACGCGATCGAGTTCGAAGCGCAAATCCTTGGTGTTGGCGAGTGCCTTGCCCCAATAGCGCGCGAGTGCGTCCCTGCCCGTGACGAAGTCGATCTTTTCACCCATCACCGCGGCGATGCGCGGCGAGCGGAAGACGATGTCTTCGGCGTAGTGGCCGAGGATCGCCTCAAGGTCGTGGCTGTTCCAGACCGCGATCCATTCGGCGGCGAAGTGTTCGGCCCATTTGCGTTCGATCATCGGCACCTCCTGCGGCGGAATGGCTGATTTGACATGGGGGAGCCCCCCCTCTAAAACCCGCGCCTTCGCTGGGGAATTCTCCGGCGGGACTAGATGCACCCGTGGCGGGGAAGCCCCCGCCTGTCGGCCCGGAATTTGGGGCAAAGGAGGGCGCGTTTCCTAGACCTTTTTCTTGAACCCATAGGGAAACTGCGATGACGAAGCGCTTACAAGCGAAATACAAGATCGACCGGCGTATCGGCAACAATCTTTGGGGCCGACCGAAGAGCCCCCAGAACGACCGCGAGTACGGCCCCGGCCAGCACGGCCAGCGGCGCAAGACCAAGACCTCGGATTACGGCGTGCAGCTGAAGGCGAAGCAAACGCTCAAGGGCTATTACGGCAACATCACCGAACGGCAGTTCCGCAAGATTTACGCCGAAGCGTCGCGCCGGCGGGGCGACACGGGCGAGAATTTCATCGGCCTGTTGGAGCGCCGTCTCGACGCCGTGGTCTATCGCGCGAAGTTCGTGCCGACGGTTTTTGCCGCGCGCCAGATCGTCAATCACGGCCATATCTCGGTCAACGGGCGGCGGGTGAACATTCCAAGCTATGTCGTCAAGGAAGGCGATGTGATCTCGGTGCGCGATAAGGCGAAAGAGATGACGCTGATCTTGGCGGCGGTCGAGTCGGCCGAGCGCGACGTGCCCGACTATGTTGAAGTCGATCACTCGAAGTTGACCGCGAAGTTTACACGCACGCCGAAATTAAGCGATGTGCCCTATCCGGTGCGCATGGAACCGAATTTGGTCGTCGAGTTTTATTCGCGCTGATTTCGTTTCCGTTTTTTGGTTTTCGATGGCCGGCTTCGCGCCGGCCATTTCTTTTGCGCGCCGCCATCTTTAGGTCCAACATGGGCGTCAGGATTCGGCTGCAGATTCGAGGTTCGAACCATGTTGTACTCCTTCGTTTTGGCGCTGGCTTTGGGTGGCGCGTTGGATCCTTGCGCTCTTGCGACGACGGTTGAGGTCGAGACGGTGCTTAGGGCCGTCGCGGTCGATGTGCCGGCGAGCGAGATGGGCGAGGAGACCGCGCCCTATTGTCTATGGGCGACGGCCGGGCGCGCGAGCGAGGTGAAACTCGCGATCTGGTCGCAAGAGGAATTGCCGGTGTTGGACATGCCGGATGCAGCGGCCTATTTCGCCAAGCTGCATGCGGAGGCCGTGGCCGGTGGGCGTGTGATGCCGCTCGGCGGCTTGGGCGAGCGGGCATTCGTGTCGGACCTTTATCCGAAGACCTCCGGCACGGCCGACGGCTCGATCGTGGTTCTGAAGGACGAGCGCGTGATGGTGTTCGATTTCGTCAACGTGACGTCGCGCGAGGCGCAAGCGTTTGCGGCGAACGCGGTTGGGCGAATTTAAGCCGCGAGCGCGCGTCTGAATAGTTCCGCGTCGACGTTGCCGCCCGACAGGATGACGGCGATGGTTTTGCCGCGGGCGGCGAGTTTGTTCGACAACAGCGCGGCAAGCCCCGCCGCGCCGCCGGGTTCGACGACGAGTTTCAATTCGTAAAACGCGTGCGCCATGGCGCGCAGGACCTCGCCGTCGCTGACTGTGAGCGCGCCGGCATTGAGGTTTTTCAGAATGGGGAATGTCAGTTCGCCGGGCTTGTCGACCATCAACGCGTCGCAGATCGATCGCGCGTTGCCGGTATTGGAGAGACGTTCGCCTGCTTCGAGCGAGCGGGCGAGGTCATCGAAGCCGCTGGGTTCAACGGCATAAATCTTGGTTGCGGGCGAAAGAGCGGCAAGCGCTGTTGCGATGCCGGCCGTCAAGCCGCCGCCGGAGCAGCAGACGAGAGCGGCGTCGAGCGTGGCGTGCATCGCCTTGGCGTCTTCGGCGAGTTCGAGGCCGATCGTGCCTTGACCGGCCATGACATGGAAATCGTCGAACGGCGGCACGAGGACGAGGCCGCGCTCGGCGGCGAGTCTTTTGCCGATGGCGACGCGGTCTTCCTTGATGCGGTCGTAAAGCACGACTTCGGCGCCGTAATTGCGCGTGTTGTCGACCTTAAGTTTCGGCGCGTCGGCGGGCATGACGATGACGGCGCTGGTGGCGATCTCGCGCGCCGCGCAAGCGACGGCTTGGGCGTGATTGCCGGAGGAGAAGGCGACGACGCCGCGTTTGCGTTCGTCGGCGGTGAGCAGCGAGAGGCGGCTCATGGCACCGCGAAACTTGAACGAGCCGGTGCGTTGCAGGACTTCGGGTTTGACGAACACGCGCGCGCCGGTGGCCGCACTAGCCGCGTGCGCTTCGAGCAATGGCGTGCGAACGGCGTGGCCGCGGATGCGTTCGGCGGCGGCTTTGATATCGGAGAGGCTGAGGCTCACGCGGCTTGGAGCGGGATGCCTTGTTCTTCAAGGAAGGGGCGCAGTTCGCCGTTCTCGAACATTTCCTTGAGGATGTCGCAACCGCCGACGAATTCGCCCTTGACGTAGAGCTGGGGGATCGTCGGCCAGTTCGAGAATTCCTTGATCCCGGTACGGATGTCGGGATCGGCCAGCACGTTCACCGCTTTGTACTTCGCGCCGACATGGTCGAGGATGTGAATGACGGTTGCCGAGAAGCCGCATTGCGGCATGGCGGGCGTGCCCTTCATGAACAGCACGATGTCGTTGGATTCGACGTCGGCTTTGATGCGATCGGAAACTGACATTTGCGTTCGCGAGCTTCGGCCCGCCTCCTTCAATGGTGCGTACACCTTAGGTAAGACCGGTACCGGAACGCGTCAAGCGCCCGCGAATGGGCCAACCGAATTGTCATCCCGGACGCGACTTTTACCGCAGCAAAGCATCGCTGGAAAAGTCGCGTCCGGGATGACAGGCTTTATGGAGGGGCCGACGTCTGGAGCGCGAGGGCGTGCAATTCCCCTCCCATGCGGCCTTTGAGTGCGTCGTACACCATCTTGTGCTGCTGGACGCGGGTCTTGCCCTTGAACATGGCCGAGATCACTTCGGCGGCATAGTGGTCGCCGTCGCCCGCCAGATCGCGAATTGTGATCCGGGCGTCGGGGATTGCGTCCTTGATCAGGCGCTCGATATCTCCGGCATTCATGGGCATGGGCCGAATCTAGGCTGCCGACATCAGTTTGGGTAGCCATTCCTCGTTCAATTTGCGCAGGCGAGCGGTCGGGAACGGGTCTTCACCATCCAAGGTCAGCCTATCCGAGAGCGTTATACCGAGCTTTGCGGCGGGGACGCCTGCGGCTTTGGCGTCGGCCAACAGCCTGTGCGCGCTGGCCGCGCTCACCGTAATGACATAGCGCGCCTGGTCTTCGCCAAACCAGAAGGCGGCGCGGAAGGCGGTTGGGGGTGTGGTCAGCGTCGCGCCCAAACCCGACGACATCGCCATTTCGGCGATGGTCACCGCGAGGCCGCCGTCGGAGCAGTCGTGCACGGCGGTGACGCGACCCGAAGCGATCAGTGTTCGGACGAAATCGCCGTTGCGGCGTTCGATTTTCAAATCGACGGGCGGGGGGGCGCCTTCTTCACGGCCGAGAATATCGCGCAGGTAAATGGACTGGCCGAGATGGCCCTTAGTTTCGCCGATGACGATGATGGTTTCGCCTTCGGCTTTGAACGGGATCGTCGCGTGCTTCGTCACGTCTTGCATCAAGCCGACACCGCCGATCGCGGGAGTGGGCAGAATGCCTTGGCCGTTGGTTTCGTTGTAGAGCGAAACGTTGCCCGAGACGACGGGATAGTCGAGCGCGCGGCAGGCGTCGCCGATGCCGCGCACGGCGAGGACGAATTGACCCATGATTTCCGGGCGCTGGGGATTGCCGAAATTGAGATTGTCGGTGATGGCGAGCGGCGTGGCGCCGACGGCGGTGAGGTTGCGCCACGACTCGGCAACCGCCTGCATGCCGCCGACATAAGGATCGGCTTGGACGTAGCGCGGCGTTACGTCGGTGGTCAGCGCAACCGCTTTGTTCGTGTTGTGAATGCGCACGATGGCGGCATCCCCGCCGGGCTTTTGTACGGTGTCGGCCATCACCGTCGAATCGTATTGCTCGTAGATCCAGCGGCGGCTGGCGAGGTCCGGCGAGGCGACGAGTTTCGCCAATGCTTCGGTGATCGATTTCGGTTCGGCGACGGGGCCGAGCGGGGCGGGGCGTTTGGGTTCTTCCCAAGGGCGCTCGTATAGCGGGGCTTCGTCGGCGAGTGCGGTCACCGGAATGTCGGCGACGGTTTTGCCTTTGAAGTTCAGGACCAGGCGCTTTGTGTCGGTGGTGACGCCGATGACGGCGAAGTCGAGTTCCCATTTTTTGAAGATCGCCTCGGCCTGAGCCTCGCGGCCGGGCTTCAGCACCATGAGCATGCGCTCTTGGCTTTCCGACAACATCATCTCGTAAGGCGTCATGCCGGTTTCGCGGCAGGGTACGCGGTCTAGATTGAGTTCGATGCCCGAGCCGCCTTTGTCGGCCATTTCGCACGAGGACGAGGTGAGGCCGGCCGCACCCATGTCCTGGATGCCGACGATAGCGTCGGTCGCCATCAGTTCGAGACAGGCTTCGAGCAGAAGTTTCTCCGTGAACGGATCGCCGACTTGCACCGTCGGGCGCTTTTCGTCGGAGGCGTCGTCGAATTCGGCCGAGGCCATGGTCGCGCCGTGGATGCCGTCGCGTCCGGTCTTGGAGCCGACATAGACCACGGGGTTGCCGGAGCCTTTCGCCGCCGAGAGGAAAATCTTGTTCGTGTTGGCAAGGCCCACACACATGGCGTTGACCAGGATGTTGCCGTTGTAAGAGCGGTTGAAGTTCACCTCGCCGCCCACCGTCGGCACGCCCATGCAGTTGCCGTAACCACCGATGCCGGCGACGACGCCTGAGACGAGATGCTGTGTTTTCGGATGCGTGGGCTCGCCGAAGCGCAGCGCGTTGAGCATCGCGATGGGCCTGGCGCCCATCGTGAAGACGTCGCGCATGATGCCGCCGACGCCGGTCGCAGCACCCTGGTAGGGCTCGATGAAAGACGGGTGGTTGTGGCTTTCCATCTTGAAGACGATCGCCTGGCCGTCGCCGATGTCGATGACGCCGGCGTTCTCGCCCGGGCCTTGGATGACCCAGGGCGCCGTCGTCGGTAGTTTGCGCAGGTGGACGCGCGAGGATTTGTAGGAGCAATGTTCGCTCCACATCACGGAGAAGATTCCGAGCTCGGTCAGGTTCGGGGCGCGGTTCAGGACGCGCAGAATGTGTTTCCACTCGTCTTCGATGAGGCCGTGTTCGATGGCTTGGGCAAGCGTTGCATCGGTCATGACAGAGCGCTCACCAGGCTGTCGAAGATCGCTTTGCCGTCGATGCCGCCGAGGAGCGGATCGCAGACTCGTTCGGGGTGGGGCATGAGACCCAGGATGGTGCGCTTGTCGTTGAAGATGCCGGCGATGTTGCGTGCGGCGCCGTTCGGGTTGTCGCCCTCGACATAGCGGAAGGCGACGAGTCCTTCCTTCTCGATGCGGTCGAGCGTTTCGTTGTCGGCGAAGTAGTTGCCGTCGCCGTGGGCGACGGCGAGTTTGATGGTCTGGCCGGGTTTGTAGCGCGCGGTGAACATCGTGTTCGAGGATTCGACCGTCATCGTCACGGCGCGCGAGACGAATTTGAGGCTGGCGTTTTTCATCAAGACGCCGGGCAGCAAGCCGGTTTCGCAGAGAATTTGGAAACCGTTGCAGATGCCGAGGATGGGCGTGCCCTTCTTCGCGCGCGCGATGACGTCGCGCACGATCGGCGAATGGGCGGCCATGGCGCCGCAACGCAGATAGTCGCCGTAAGAAAATCCGCCGGGCAGCACGATCAAATCGAGATCGTCCGGCAGGTTTGCTTGGCCGTGCCAGACCATGGCGGGCGGTTTGCCGGTTGCTTGTTCGAGCGCGACGGCGACATCGCGGTCGCAATTGGAGGCGGGGAAGACGACGACGGCCGCTTTCAAGGCGAAGACTCTCCTGAGGTGAGGCGCGCCCTAGATAGCCCCTCGATCAGGGAAATGCGAGGGCGCAACGCCTGCTACTTCGCGTCGCGCGCTCTTGGTGAGTAAGTGCGCTTCAGCTCACTAGCGCCGGCGGTTTCGACAGATGTTGCTTCAGGTTTTCCTGGATACGGCGTCCGATGTCGGCGCCCCAGTTGCGACCGATCTCGCCGATTTCGCGTTGGAGGTCTTCCTGCTGGGCGCGCAAGCGTTGGCCGGCGGGCGAGCGATGGAAGGTCGAGACGGCGCGCAATTCGCCGGCGGTAAAGCGGCGCGCCCACGCATTGGCCATTTGGCTCAGTAGCTGATTGACGCCGATCGACATTTCATCGCGCATCGATTTTTCGATCAGGCGGCGCGTTTCGACCGTCATGCCCGGGAACTGCGACTGCAGCGCCTGCATTTGCATCGGAATAACGTGATCGATTTGTTGCATGACCGATTGGCGCCCACCCATGGCGTCGAGCAGATCGCCGGCGGCGGACAGACGCGCATCCATATCGGATGCGGACTGCGCATGCGCCGTCAACGCGGCGAACGGCAGCAAAAGCAAGGCAAGGCACGTTACGCTTAAGACGGTGATGGAGCGCGTCATCAGCAGAACTCCTTTCATGTTTCCCAGTTACCCAAATTACCCAGACTGCACGTTAGTTCCTTGCGACCTACCTCAATTCGATCGCGTAATTCTCGATGACCGTGTTGGCGAGAAGTTTTTCGCACATCTCGGAAAGTTTCGCGCGCGCGCGCGATTGATCGGTTTCGGCAATTTCCAATTCGATCACTTTTCCTTGGCGAACGTCGTCCACGCCGGCAAAACCCAATCTTCCCAGAGCTTGCCCGATCGCTTTCCCCTGCGGGTCGAGCACGCCCGATTTCAGCATGACGGTGACACGTGCTTTCATTTGACGAGTAGCCTCATTTGACAAGTACCGGGCCCTTTCGTTCGGCGTTCTGCAGTTCGGTTAGAATTCCCAGACGTTTTGCGACTTCGCTGTAGGCCTCGGTCACGCCACCGAGATCTCTCCGGAAACGATCCTTATCCATTTTCTCGTTCGTGCGAACATCCCAGAGCCGCATCGAGTCCGGACTGATTTCGTCGGCAAGGATGACACGCATCATCTCGCCTTCCCAGAGCCTTCCGAATTCTATTTTGAAATCCACAAGTTTGATGCCCACTCCGAGGAACAACCCTGAGAGGAAGTCGTTGATGCGAATCGCCAGCGCGGTCATGTCGTCAAGTTCTTGGGGGCTTGCCCAACCGAATGCCGTGATGTGCTCTTCGCTAACCATCGGGTCATGCAACTTGTCGTCCTTGAGGAAGAACTCGATGATTGATCTTGGGAGAGTCGTGCCTTCCTCGATGCCCAATCGCTTCGACAAAGAGCCCGCTGCAATGTTGCGAACCACAACTTCAAGTGGAATGATTTCAACTTCCCTGATCAGTTGCTCACGCATATTCAGCCGGCGCACGAAATGATTCGGCACGCCGATCGCCGTCAGTTGCGTCATCAGATATTCCGAGATGCGATTGTTGAGGACGCCTTTGCCCTCGATCACCGCTTTCTTCGTCGCGTCGAACGCGGTGGTGTCGTCCTTGAAGTATTGAACGAGGGTGCCTGGCTCGGGTCCTTCGTAAAGGATCTTCGCTTTGCCCTCATAAACGAGCTTGCGGCTTTTCATGGGTTATGAATCCGGGTTGTTGTGGACTTTGTGCGAAGTCGCCATCGCTTCAAGCCAGGCCTCAAACAGGTGGGGCCTCAAACGGCAGAGCGCCCGCGAGGGTGTTGAATGGCCACCCGCGAGCGCTATGTGAGACTAGCCCATTGCGCCCTTGCGGCACAATGCGGGGACGTTGCGTCAAGCCGGGCCGGTGACCTAGTGTCGCCCCACGACGAATTGTTCGTAATGCCAGAGGTTTAGGAGGGATTTTCCGATGTCCGGTTTTGACAAGCGCCGCGAAGGCTACGAGAGCAAGTTCGCTCACGATCAAGATTTGAAGTTCAAGGCAACGGCGCGCCGGAACAAGCTGTTGGGCCTGTGGGCGGCGGAGAAGATGGGCCTGAGCGGCGACGCGGCCAGCGAATACGCCAAGGACGTGGTGAAGTCCGACTTCGAGGAAGCGGGCGACGACGACGTGTTTCGCAAGGTTCGCAAGGATTTGGACGCCAAGAAGGTAACCGTTTCGGACCATCAGATCAGGCGCGAAATGGAAGACCTGATGGCGACGGCGGTTGAGCAGATACAGTCCGGTAAATAGCGCGCGAGCGGGTCGAAATGCCCCGGACAGATGTATTCGCGCCGGGGTAGTATTCCCCAGGTTTCTTCGGGGGCTGTGGCGATATGGGGCGGTTCGCTCTCTTCCTTTTCTATTTCTGTGTGTGCGCTGCGGCGGCGAATGCCGACGACGCCGCCTGGTCGTCCTATGGCGGCGACGAAGGGGGTATGCGGTATAGCCCCGCTTCGCAGATTACGCCCGAGAACGTCGACGATCTCATCCCGATTTGGACGTATTCGACCCGCGATCTCGCGCGGCGGGACGCGAAAACGATGCGGCGCACGAAGTTTCAGGCGACGCCGATCCTTGCAGGCGGAAAGTTGCTCGTGTGCACGCCGTTCAACGAGGTGATCGCGCTCGATCCGGGGACAGGGAAAGAGCTTTGGCGCTTCGACCCGAAGATTCCGACCGAGAAGGTGTTTCCGGCGAACAAGTTCAACTGTCGAGGCGTTGCGACGTGGCACAGCGCCGATCCGCAGTATCGAACGATCCTGTGTGCCGGTCGCGTTTTGGCCGCCACGAACGACGGGCGCGTTCTGGCACTCGATCTGGCGACCGGCAAGCCGTGCGCCGATTTCGGCGCGAACGGCGAGGTCAGGGTCGATCCGGGCATGGAACTGTTGTGGCCCGGCGAGTTTCAGATCACGTCGGCGCCTGTGGTCGCGGGGGATGTGGTGATTGTCGGTTCGGCGATCGGCGACAACGCGCGGGTGAAGGCGCCGCACGGCGCCGTGCGCGCGTTCGATGTGCGGTCGGGCGCTACGAAATGGTCCTGGGACCCGGTGCCGCGCGATCCTGCCGATCCTGCAGCCGCGACGTGGGGCGACGGTTGGAAAGAGGTTGGCCACGCGAATGTGTGGGCGCCGATGTCGGTCGACTCCAAGCGGGGCTTGGTGTTCTTGCCGACATCATCGGCGAGCCCGGACTTCTTCGGCGGTCTGCGCCCCGGCGACAACCGGCATTCGAATTCGGTGGTGGCGCTCAAGGCCGACACGGGTGAACTCGTTTGGGCCTATCAAACCGTGCATCACGATATTTGGGACTACGACAATCCGGCGCAGCCGACGCTCGCCACGATCGATGTCGGGGGCAAGCCGCTCGACGTGGTGATCCAACCGACGAAGCAGGGTTTTCTCTTCGTGCTCGATCGCGACACGGGCGTGCCCGTGTTTCCGGTCGAGGAACGTCCTGTGCCGCAGGGCGGCGCCCGGGGCGAGGCGCTGTCGCCGACGCAGCCGTTCCCGGCGCACGTGCCCGCGCTCGTGCCTCAAACTATCAAGGCCGATGACGCGTTTGGGTTCACACCTTGGGATCGTGGGGCTTGCCGAGACGCGATCGCGAACACGCGGAACGAAGGGCTCTACACGCCGCCGTCCGAGAAGGGGACGATCATGTTCCCCTTCACGGGCGGCGGCATGAATTGGGGCGGCGTCGCTTACGATCCGGTCAAGCAGATCGTCTATGCCAACACCAGCCGCATGCTGCACCGGATTACGCTCTATCCGGCGGCCGAGCACGAAAAGCTGGACGCGCAGTTCCCTGATCGCGAAGTCTCGCCGCAAGCGGGCGCGCCGTTCGGCATGATCAGGGACACGTTGCTGTCGCCGCTCGGACTGCCGTGTAACCCGCCGCCGTGGGGTGTGCTCGCCGCTGTCGATCTCAAAGCGGGCAAGATCGTCTGGGAGGCGACAGTCGGCACGACGGAAGACCTGGCGCCGCTCAGCATCGCGCTCGCGACCGGAACGCCGTCGCTCGGCGGGCCCCTGATTACTGGTGGCGGTCTCGTCTTCATCGGTGGCGCGATGGACAAGTATCTGCGCGCCTTCGATGCGGCGACGGGTGCCGAGCTTTGGCAGGGCCGCGTGCCGGCCGCGCCGATCGCAACGCCCATGGCGTTTGAATGGGAAGGCCGGCAGATCGTCGTCGTCGCCGCGGGCGGTCACGGCGACGCCGGTGTCGCGCCCGGCGACAGTTTTGTTGCCTTCGCGCTGCCGACGTCGGGCGAGGCGGGGCCGACGATCTGGTCGCGCACTGTCGACCGGCCGGGTGGGCGGATGTGGATCAATCTGGCGCTGGTTGCCGCCGGTTTGGCGATTGCCGCCGGTGG
>JANOFM010000185.1:0-5178 GCA_031413635.1 Alphaproteobacteria bacterium
GCGCCGCCTTCCCACACTACGCCAGACTGTTCGCGAAGTATCCCACCTACATCCAGGGCGAAGACGCGCGGCGTTTGGCTTCGAAGTCGTCGACTTGTTTTTCGCGGCGCAGCGTCAGGCCGATGTCGTCCCAGCCGTTCAGGAGGCATTGTTTGCGGAAGGGGTCGACGTCGAATTTGATCATGCCGCCGTCGGGGCCGCGGATTTCTTGCTTCTCCAAGTCGACCGTCACCACCGCGTTGGCGCCGCGGTTGGCGTCGTCCATCAGTTTGTCGACGTCTTCTTGGGCGAGGGCGATCGGCAAGATGCCGTTCTTGAAGCAGTTGTTGTAGAAGATGTCGGCGAAGCTCGTTGCGATCACGCAGCGGATGCCGAAGTCGTTCAGCGCCCACGGCGCGTGCTCGCGGCTTGAACCGCAGCCGAAATTTTGACCGGCGACCAAAATCTGCGCCTTGCGGTAGGCGGGTTTGTTGAGCACAAAATCCGGTAGCTCTTTCCCATCCGGCGTGTAGCGCATCTCCTCGAAGAGGTGCTTGCCCAATCCCGTTCTTTGAATCGTCTTCAAAAATTGCTTCGGGATGATCATGTCGGTGTCGACGTTGATCAGCGGCAAGGGGGCTGCGACGGCGGTCAGGGTTATGAATTTTTGCATCTTGCTCTGCCCAGGTATTCACCAGCGTTCTGTCAGCGATTTTAAGGGACGCTTCTAGCAAAGGCGACTTTTCTTTCGCCGCAAGGGGCAGAGCCGGCCCGATCGTTGAGAAGGCAAAGACACGATGAAGCGGGCGTGGCTGCACCGCTTCATCGGTGCGATCAGGCGTTCGCCTTTGCCAGGGTCACGGCACTTTCGCCCGGAGCTGCGTCCGGCGTCCGGGTCGCCCAATTGGTGAGGCGCACGCGCACGAGCCAGTAGAGCATGAACAACAGCGGCGCCAGCACCGGCGCGAATTGCCACAGCGTGCCACGCATGAAACTGGGCAGCATCTGTTGCTGGCCTAAGAAGAACGAGCCTGAGGCGATGAAGAGGCCGACGCACATGCGCCAGAGGTGGCGTGCGGTGCGCGGCGCGCCGGAGATGCCGCCGCGCAAGATCACCTTCAGATCCGTGGCTGCGGCTATGCCGCCCACGATCATGAAGAGATAGAAGGCTTGCGGCGGCGAGTCGTCGATGGTTCCTGTCGGACTCGCCTGCGCCTCGAGGGCGAAGAGCAATCCGGCGAGGGCGGCGCCCAGCGCTACGGCGAACCCAACGATGGCGAAGCGGCTCACGCCGCCGTCCTGGCGCTGAACCGTCGTCCATGCGGTGAGGACGAGGTAGAAGGTCAGCACGCCCGCAACGGTGTTGGGTCTTTGCCCGTCGTCGAGAAATGGCGCGACGGTGGCGCCGATGCCGGCCATGACGAGCATCGCGAGGAAGAACACGGTGCCCGCCACACGGTGCAGGTTGTCGCCTTTGCGGCTGACCAGCGCCACCGCGCCCGCGACCATTGCGACGGTGCCGCCGGTGATGTGAAGCAGCAGGATGATATCGGCGCCCGCGGACATCCACACTGGCGCGTCAGGAGGGACTTGAAGGACTGTCATTGCTGGTCTTGGTCGCAGTTGCGCGATGGGCAGGCTACCCGGCGCCGATTCAGGCAGCCATGTCGCGGGGTATCAAAAACCTGACCGTGGGTTTCAGGGGCGCAAACGGTTGCAGGACTAGGCCGGCAGCTTCTTCGGATGCTTCGACAGATACTTCGCGGCCCGACGGACGCCATTCATCAAATGAGATGGCAGCCAGGGCTTGGCGTCTTCGACCGATTGACCGCGCAACGCGAAGAAGACAGCCAACGCGAAGGTCCATTCCGGCTGCGTGAGGTAGCCCGATTTGCTGTAGCCCCAACTCTGTGCCCCGCTGAAATAGCGGAACGCGGTCGCAGCGCCGAAGAGGCCGAACCCGGAATAGACAACGGCGAGATCGGTGCAGAATTCGTGATTGTCCCAGCCGCCCGGCGGTTCCTCCTTCGTCGATAGAAGGTAATGCGAGAGTTCGTGGGCGAAGGTTGCGATCAGACCGACCGGATCGGACGTCAAACCCGGATCGTAGGTGATGAGGACTTCATTTCCCTCCACGCCGAACGTGCCGGCGGGGCTTTGTTTACCAGCCTCAAATTTCAAATAGGCCGCGTCGCTGACTTTCGCATCAGGCCGCTCGTGCTGCGGCTCGAGACGACAGTGCCACTCGCCGAGGCCCATCAGATTTTTGACGGTAGCGAACACGTGCTCGGCTCGATCGCGGCCTTGTTTATCGGTGGGCGGGAAGAAGTCCACGGTTGGAACGACAAAGGGTATCGCGCGCAGATCCTCGATGCCGCCCAGTTCCTTGATCAGCCATGCCCATGTTTCGAGTTGCCACGCCTCGTCATCGACCGACAGCGGCGAGCGAGGGGCGAACGGCCACATGCGACTAGGCCGCGCGCTCACCACGTAGGAGGCCTGCAATGCTTAGATCCTCATCGATCTTCGGCCAGTGGATGCCGTGGCCTGCGGCACTGGCTTCCCATACTGCGCGGTCTTCCGCAGAGGCCGCCAAGAGGCGTGGGAACCATGAGAGCGGCGCGCTGATCTTTCGGCCGTCGCGCAAGAGGACCTCAAGGTTCTCGTCCGTGACCCGGACGTCCTTCACTCTTGGATCGCTAATGACTGAAGTGGTCATTCCACGCCTCTACGAAACGATCGCGCTGCTCCATAATCTTCGCTTCGATTTCGGTCAGCTCGCGCCGCGCGAACCCAATGTTCTGCGCAAGCGCGACCGGGTTCAACCAGTATTTGGCCGTGTTGCCGCCTTTATCAATGTGGATGTGCGGCGGTTCACTGCCTTCGTTGCTGAAGAAATAGAAGCGATAACCATTCCAACGTAGGACCGTCGGCATTCGATCAGTCCAATTCTCGGATGTCGGTGAGGTGGCCGGTGATGGCTGCGGCTGCCGCCATTGCCGGTGACATCAGGTGGGTGCGGCCGCCGCGGCCTTGGCGGCCTTCGAAGTTGCGGTTGGAGGTGGAGGCGCAGCGTTCGCCGGGTTCTAGTTTGTCGGCGTTCATCGCCAGGCACATGGAGCAGCCGGGTTCGCGCCATTCGAAGCCTGCCTCGATGAAGATTTTGTCGAGGCCTTCTTGTTCGGCTTGTTCCTTCACGATGCCCGAACCCGGCACGATCATGGCGCCGACGTGGGGGGCGACTTTCTTGCCTTTGACCAGTTTGGCCACTTCGCGGAAATCTTCGATGCGGCCGTTGGTGCACGTGCCGATGAAGACGCGATCGATCTTGACGTGCGTCATCGCGGTGCCGGGTTTGAGGCCCATGTAGTCGAGCATGCGTTCGAGGGCGGCGCGGCGTTGGGCGTCGGGTTCCGCCGCCGGGTTGGGGACGCGGCCGGTGATCGGCACGACCGTTTCGGGCGAGGTGCCCCAGGTGACGAGCGGGGGGATTTCGGCGGCGTCGAGTTTGACCTCGACATCGAACTTGGCGCCGTCGTCCGATTTCAACGTGCGCCAATAGTGGACGGCGGCCTCCCAGGCGGCGGCCTTGGGTGCGTGCGGACGGCCCATCAGATATTTGAAGGTCGTTTCATCGGGCGCGATGAGGCCCGCGCGGGCGCCCGCTTCGATCGACATGTTGCAGACCGTCATGCGGCCTTCCATCGACAACGCACGGATGGCGGAGCCCGCATATTCGATGACATGGCCGGTGCCGCCGGCGGTGCCGATCTTGCCGATGATGGCGAGGATGATGTCTTTCGCGGTCGTGCCGGGGGCGAGTTCGCCGTCGACCGTCACGCGCATGTTCTTGGCGGGACGCGTTTGCAGCGTTTGGGTCGCCAGCACGTGTTCGACTTCGCTGGTGCCGATGCCGAAGGCGAGCGCGCCGAACGCGCCGTGGGTGGAGGTGTGGCTGTCGCCGCAGACGATGGTCTGGCCGGGGAGCGTCAGGCCTTGCTCGGGGCCGACGATGTGGACGATGCCTTGGCGGATGTCGTCCATCGGAAGGTAGGTGACGCCGAAGTCTTTGGCGTTCCTTTCTAAGGTCGCGACTTGGAGCGCGGATTCGGGATCGGCGATGCCCTTCGAGCGATCGGTCGTGGGCACGTTGTGGTCGGCGACGGCGAGCGTGAGCTCAGGGCGGCGGACCTTGCGGTGCGCGAGGCGCAGGCCTTCGAAGGCCTGGGGGCTCGTCACCTCGTGCACCAAATGGCGGTCAATGTAGAGAATCGCGGCCTCGCCCGGTTCGTCGTGAACGAGATGGGCGTCCCAGATTTTGTCGTAGAGGGTGGTTGCGGTCATGGACGTTCATACCGCCTTCGCCGCCCCAAGAAAACGCCAAAGTTCTTGGGCCCTTCCGCCGCACGGCGCGCGCTTGACGACGGCGCCCACCATGTGATTACTTAACTAATAAATTAAATGGTGATCTATGCCGGATAGCGTTTTTGCAGCCCTCGCCTCGACCGCCCGGCGCAAGATCTTGGCCTATTTGTCGGCGACCGATTTGACGGCGGGCGAAATCGCCGAGCGCTTTTCGATCAGCAAACCCGCGATCTCCAAGCATTTGCAGATTCTGGAAAACGCGGGTCTCGTCAGCAGCGAAAAGAACGGACAGTTCGTAACCTATACGCTGGTGCGCGAAAATCTCGCCAACACGCTCAACAGCTACGTTCAGGAAGTGTGCCCGGTGTCGCGCCCGTTGAAGCGCGAGAGCGTGCGTATCAAGCAGCGTCAGCGTCCCTGAGTCCTTGAGGAAAGGGCCTTGCCATGCAACTCGTACCCGGATCGATACGCATCGTCGCCAAGCCGGGCACGGATCCTGTGTCGGGCACGGTGCGATGGAAACCCGCAAAGTCGATCTGGATCGGCACGATGACGGCGGCCGCCTTGGTGTTGGGGCCGGTGACGTTCAGCTGGGATGCGCTGGCCGTGTTTTTGGTGCTGTGCGCGATTACGCTGTGCGCCGGACACTCCGTCGGCATGCACCGGCGCATGATCCATCAGGCGTTCGAGTGCCCGTTGTGGCTCGAGTATTTTTTGGTTTGGCTGGGTGCGATGGTGGGCATGGCGGGGCCGATCGGCATGATCCGCCAGCACGACATCCGCGATTGGGCGCAGCGGCAGACGGAGTGCCACGACTATCTCTGCCACCGGCGC
>JANOFM010000186.1:0-3101 GCA_031413635.1 Alphaproteobacteria bacterium
GGCATCGCGGTCGGCATGGCGACGAATATTCCACCGCACAATCTGGACGAAATCGCGCAGGCCTTGATCCATCTCGTCGGGACGCCGAATGCGCGCGAAGACACGCTGCTGCAGTACATCAAGGGGCCGGACTTTCCGACCGGCGGCATTGTGGTGGAGCCCGCGGAGTCGATCGCGGAAGCCTATCGCACGGGTAAAGGCGGGTTCCGCGTGCGGGCACGCTGGCGCAAGGAAGAGGGCGCGCGCGGGACGTGGGTCATCGTCGTCACCGAGATTCCCTATCAGGTTCAGAAATCGAAGCTGATCGAGAAGATCGCGGAGTTGATCGGCGAGAAGAAGTTGCCGTTTCTCGACGACGTGCGCGACGAGTCGGCGGAAGACATTCGCCTGTTGCTGATCCCCAAGAACCGCAACATCGAACCGGAAATGATGATGGAGCAGCTGTTCCGCTCCACCGATTTGGAGACGCGCTTTCCGCTCAACATGACGGTGTTGGACGCGAGCCAGACGCCGCGGGTGATGAGCCTGAAGCAGACGCTGATCGCGTTCTTGGACCATCAACGCAGCGTGTTGATCCGGCGCGCCAGCCATCGTTTGGCGAAGATCGCGGACCGGTTGGAGATTCTCGAAGGCTATTTGTCGGTATTCCTCAACATCGACAAGGTGATCAAGATCATTCGCGAGTCCGACGAGCCCAAGCCCGAATTGATGAAGGCCTTCAAGCTCACCGACAATCAGGCCGAGGCGATCTTGAACATGCGGCTGCGCAGTTTGCGCCGCTTGGAGGAGATCGAAATTCGTCAGGAGCACAAGTCTCTGACGGCGGAGCAGAAGGAGTTGAAGGCGCTGGTGAAGTCGGAGGATCTGCAGAACGACCGCCTGAAGGCGGGCTTCCAGGATTTGCGCACGAAATTCGGCGCGAAGACGGTGCTGGGCAAACGGCGCTCGACGTTCTCGGGCGCGCCGGAGATGGACGACGTGCCGTTGGACGCGCTGGTCGAGAAGGAACCGATCACCGTGATCTGTTCCGAGAAGGGTTGGATTCGCGCCATGAAAGGCCACGTCGAGGCCAACGACGACGTGAAATTCAAGGAAGGCGACAAGGGCCGTTTCTGGGTCAAGGCGCAGACGACGGACAAGCTTTTGATCTTTGCCACCGACGGGCGGTTCTTTACGCTCGATTGTTCGCAGCTGCCGGGCGGGCGCGGCAACGGCGAGCCGGTGCGCTTGATGTGCGATCTTGAGAACGACAAGGACATCGTGTCCCTGTTCGTGCATCAGCCGGGGCGGCAATTGCTGGTGGCCTCGACCTCGGGGCGCGGCTTCCGCGTTGCGGAGGACGACGTGATCGCACAGAAAAAAGGCGGCAAGCAGGTGATGGGCGTCGACGCGCTGGAGGAGGCCAAGGTGTGCACGCCGGTAAGGGGCGATCACGTCGCCTTCATCGGCGAGAACCGCAAGATGGTGATCTTCAAACTCGACGAGGTGCCGGAACTCGCCAAGGGCAAGGGCGTCGCGCTGCAGAAATACAAGGACGGAGGGTTGATCGACGGGGCGTCGTTTACGATGGCCGATGGCTTGCGCGACTATAACGGGCGCACGTGGGAGAAGTCGGAGCTCAGGGACTATGTCGGCGGGCGCGCGCAGGCGGGTCGCTTGGCGCCGAAGGGCTGGCCGAAGAACGGGAAGTTCGAGACGGTTCTCTAGCGGCACTTCAGGCTTGTGTGACCCATCGGTAGTGCCCATATGATGCGTTGGGCCAATCGGGGGGATCGATGCGGCGCGTTCTCAGGTTTTTCGGTGCGCTTGTTGCGCTCGTGGTTTTGCTCATCGCGGGGCTTGCCGCGTACTATCTGTCGATTCGGCAAGCGGTTCCGGATCTCGCGGCGGCGTGATACGCGGAGTCGCACGCGACCGACCGCATCAATCCCGATGTTCTTCAAAAGGCCCGCGCGCGACTTGCCGCGTTAAGGCGGGACGGCGGGTATCCTTCGGTTTCGGTGGTCGTCGCGCTGGACGGCCAGGTGGTTTGGCTCGCGGCGCAGGGTTTTGCCGATCTCGAACGGGAAGCAAAGGCCACGATCGGCACGCCCTACGCGATCGGCAGCGTTTCGAAATCGCTGACGGCCGCCGTCGCGATGCGGCTTGTGGATCAAGGGCGTCTGGATCTCGACAAGGACGTGCGTGTTTATGTTCCGGCCTTTCCGCAGAAGGCTTATCCGATCACCGCGCGGCAATTGCTGTCGCATCAAGCGGGTATCCGGCACTACCGATTTGAGTTCTCGCCGCCGACGTTTTCGGATTTCGGCTCGAACACGCAGTTCGCCTCGGTCGGCGACAGTTTGAAAATATTTGCGGACGATCCGTTGTCGTTCGAACCGGACACGTCTTTTCAGTACAGCACGTATGGCTATACGTTGCTCAGTGCCGTGATTGAGGGGGCGGCCGGGCGGCCATACTTGGAAGTGATGCAAGCGGAATTGTTCGGGCCGCTCGCCATGACTCTGTCCGGACCGGACGACAAACTAAAGCCGGTGCCGGGACGCGCGCGCGACTATCAGAGCGTCGCAGATGACGAACATGTTCTGGCGGCGCCCGACACCAACAGCAGCAACAAGTGGGCCGGCGGCGGGTTTCGTTCGACGCCGCAGGATCTCGCTCGCTTTGCCATCGCGTTGCTCGACGGGCAGGTTGTGTCGGCGGAAACGCGCGAGCTGATGTTCACGCCGCGCAAGCTGAAGAACGGCAAAATCAACCCTCAGGATTATGGCCTCGGCTTTCGCGTCGACACGATTAGCGACCCGGCCTATCCGGGCCAGTCGTGGCGGGCGGTGCATCACGGCGGCGTCGCCGTGGGGTCGCAAGCGATGCTTGTCCTTCTGCCGAAGGAGCGTGTCGTCGTTGCGCTGACAGCGAATGCAACCACGCAACCCCCCGGACGCGGGATGTTCGACGCGGCGACCGATTTGGCGCTTATGTTTGCCGAGGCAGGTGACGTTCCTTAGTTCTGTTCACCCACTACATTTCTCCGCGCGATAACGTGCCATGCCTTCGCGCAGTTGGGTGCGGCTGGCGACCGATTGGGGGTGGTCGTTGGGCGG
>JANOFM010000187.1:0-9172 GCA_031413635.1 Alphaproteobacteria bacterium
GAGCGACGCTCCGAAACTGCCGCCGACTTCGTCGACCCGCGAGAGCAACCCCACGCTTGTCATCCCGGCCGAGGCGAAGCCGAGAGCCGGGACCCAGGAGGCTGGGTTCGGCGCATCACGCATTCTCCTGGGTCCCGGATAACAACGCTCGCGCTCCAATTGCTGCGCAATTGGGATCGCGCAACTTCCGGGATGACATGTAGCGAGATGCTTTCCTGCTCTTCAGCCATGCATTCGATACCTTGATGTTCATGCGGATCGGGCTGAAATGTGACGCTCGTAACACAAGGTTGCGCGCGGCGAATATGAGGCTTGGAGCCCAAGGCTCAGGTGCGCCGCGCCGGAAGATGGCGACACATGACGGCTTCGGCCGGCACACGGTTTGTTTCGGTCTTGTCGCGGAAAAACGGTTGCGGGCGCGCGCCGGAGCGCGAGCATTTTAGAGGGTTTTACGCTTGGTTAAGCGTGTTGCGCGGCGACGGCGGCGGCGCGTGCGTATTGACCGTTCCTGAACGAATTCGTGGCAACTTATCACAACGGCGTGCGGCTTATTTTCGAGCCAATCACGCCATGGTTTGGCCGCCGTGCCATGCGATGTGATGAACATGAGCGTTGAGAGCGACGACAGATATAAGAATATTTTCCCGACCTATTCGCGCGGGGAATATCTGGCGGACGCGGCGGCGCATGCGCTGGGCCTTCTGTTCGGTCTGGTCGCGACGATTGCTCTTCTCGTCACTGCCGCGCAGCACGATCAAGGGTTGCTGATCGTCGGCGCGGGACTTTACGGCTTGGGTCTCCTCGCCATGTTGACGTGTTCGGCCGGATATAATCTTTGGCCGCCGTCGCCGACCAAGGAACTCTGGCGCCGGTTCGACCATGCCGCCATTTTCATCATGATCGCGGGCACCTATACGCCGCTGTTGCTGAACCGGGTGGGCGGCGATTGGGGTATTGGCTTGCTTGGCTTTGTGTGGACCGTCGCTTTGATCGGCGCCGCGATGAAACTTGCGTTCCCGCGCCGTTGGGAATCGATCACGATTGCGATGTATCTGGGGCTCGGCTGGTCGATCATCGTGGCGGCCAATCCGCTGTTGCAGGCGGTCTCCTACAACAGCCTGGTTCTGATCGGTGCCGGCGGGGTGCTCTATAGCGTGGGCGTGGTGTTCCATCTCTGGGAACGCCTGCCCTATCAGAACGCAATCTGGCATTGGCTGGTGCTGATCGCCGCGGTTTGCCACTACATCGCGGTGCTCAACGAAGTCGCGATCGCCGGGACAATTTAACTACTCCACCGTCACCGACTTCGCCAGGTTGCGCGGCTGGTCGACGTCGGTGCCTTTGACGACGGCCGTGTGATAGGCGAGGAGTTGCACCGGCACCGCGTAAAGCAAGGGTGCTGAGAAGGGGTCGACTTCGGGCACTTCGATGCGGGCCCAGACTTTGTCGCCGGCGAGCTCAAGGCCGCGCTTATCGGAAATCAAAATCACTTTGCCCTTGCGCGCCATGACCTCTTGCATGTTCGAGATCGTTTTCTCGAAAAGGCTGTCGTAAGGGGCGATGACGATGACGGGTACGCTCTCGTCGATCAGGGCGATGGGGCCGTGTTTCATTTCGCCGGCCGGATAGCCTTCGGCGTGGATGTAGGAAATCTCCTTGAGCTTCAAGGCGCCTTCCATCGCCAGCGGATAAGACAGTCCGCGGCCGAGATAGAGCACGTCGCGCGCCTTGGCGAGTTCGTGGGCGAGCGCCTGATAGATCGGGTCTTGGTTCAAAAGCTGGATCATGTGGCGCGGCACTTCCAACAGCGCGCGCGTCAGGCGGATTTCGGCGTCGCGCGAGATCGAGCCGCGCGCGCGGCCCGCCGCGATGGCGAGAGAGGCCAACACGGTCAGCTGGCAGGTGAAGGCTTTGGTCGAGGCGACGCCGATTTCGGGGCCGGCGTGAGTCGGGAAGATCACTTCGGATTCGCGCGCGATCGAGGAGCCCTGGACGTTGACGACCGAGGCGATGTGCTGGCCCTGTTCCTTGCAATAGCGCAGCGCCGCCAACGTGTCGGCGGTCTCGCCCGATTGCGAGACGAACAACGCCAAGCCGCCGCGCGGCATCGGCGCTTCGCGATAGCGGAATTCGGAGGCGACATCGACTTCGACCGACATGCGGGCGATGCTCTCGAACCAGTATTTGGCGACCAGCGTCGCGTAAGAGGCGGTGCCGCAGGCGATCATCGTGATCTTGGGAACCTGGGCGAAGTCGAACGGAATGGCGGGAAGCGCCACGGTCTGCGTTACCGCGTTGATGACCGAGTTCAAGGTGTGGCCGATGACTTCGGGTTGCTCGAAGATCTCCTTGGCCATGAAGTGGCGGTGAGTGCCCTTGTCGACCAGGCTTGCCGAAATCGAAGTCGTTTGGACTTCGCGGTTCGCGGGGCGATCCTTGAGATCGTAGATCTTCACGCCGTCAGCATGAATGACGGCCCAGTCGCCGTCTTCGAGATAGGCGACTTTGTTGGTGAGCGGCGCCAGCGCGAAGGCGTCGGAGCCCAAATACATTTCCTTGGTGCCGAAGCCGACGGCGAGCGGCGGGCCGGAGCGGGCGCCGATCATCAGGCCTTCGTGGTCTTTGAAGATGATGCCGAGCGCGAAGGCGCCCTTGAGACGCCTGATCGCGGTCGATGCTGCCTTTGCCGGCTCCATGCCCTGGTTCAGATATTCGGTGATCAAGTGAACCGAGACTTCGGTGTCGGTCTCGGTGTGGAATTTGTGACCCTTGGCCTCGAGCTCTTCGCGCAGTTCGCGGAAGTTTTCGATGATGCCGTTGTGCACGACGGCGACGCGATCGGAGACGTGGGGGTGGGCGTTGGTTTCGTTCGGCACGCCGTGCGTCGCCCAACGGGTGTGGCCGATGCCGGTCGAGCCCGGCAGCGGCTTGTCGTGCAGTACTTTGTCGAGGCCAGACAATTTTCCGGGCGCGCGGCGGCGCTCGATCTTGCCGTCGACAAGGGTGGCGATACCAGCCGAGTCATAGCCGCGATATTCCAGACGCTTGAGCGAATCGAGAATGACGGGTGCCGCGTCCGGCCGGCCGACAATGCCTACGATGCCGCACATTGGCCCTACTCCTTCGTCTTTGATTTGGCCGATTTCTCGGCACGCTTTCTAGCGCGAAATTTTGCCGCCCAACCCGGGGCTTGACGTTGATCGGCGCGCTCGACGGCGAGCGCGTCTTTCTCGACATCCTTGGTGATCGTGCTGCCGGCGCCGACATAGGCGCCGTCGGCGATTTTTACAGGTGCGACCAGCGCGCTGTTCGAGCCGATGAACACGTCGGCACCGATGTCGGTGAAATGCTTGTCGAAGCCGTCATAGTTGCAGGTAATCGTGCCGGCGCCGATATTGGCCCGGGCGCCGACGCGAGCGTCGCCGATATAGGCCAAATGATTCGCCTTGGCGCCGTCTTCGATCACGGATTTTTTTACCTCGACGAAGTTGCCGATATGAACGTCGCGCCCGATCACCGCCCCCGGACGCAGTCGCGCATAGGGACCGATGATAGCGCCTTGCGCGATCGTGCAGTCCTCGAAATGGCAGAATGGTTTAATGGTCACGTTGTCGGCGACCTTAACCTTGGGACCGAAGACGACATTGGGGCCGACCGTGACGTCGCGGCCGAGTTCGGTGTCGTGGCTGAACCAGACCGTATCGGGGTCGACGAGGGTCGCGCCGTTCAGCATGGCGCGTTCGCGCAAGCGGCGCTGCATGATGGCTTCGACTTGGGCCAGTTCGACGCGTGAGTTAATGCCGAGCACGTCTTCGGCCGGAACCTCGATCGCCGCGCAGCGCAGGTTGCGACGGCGCGCCCCGGCGACGATGTCGGTCAGGTAGAACTCGCGCTGGTCATTGTCGTTCTTCAGTTCGCCCAGCAACGCGCGAAGCAATTTTTCATCGAGCAAGAAGCCGCCCGCGTTGCAAAAACCGATCCGCTTTTGTTCGAGGGTCGCGTCGCGCGCTTCGACGATGGCGTCGAGATCGCCGTTCGCGCGCAGGATCAAACGGCCATAGGGCGCGGGGTCGGCGGGTTTGAATCCCATCAGCGCCAAGTCGGCGCCGGCGGCGCGCGCGGCGAGCAGCGTGCGCAGCGTCGCTTCGGTGAGCAGCGGATTGTCGCCGTAAAGAACCATCACGTCGCCGGCAAAGCCGTCGAGGGCGGGTAGCGAACTGCGTGCGGCATCGCCCGTTCCCAGCGGCGGGTCCTGCACCGCGGTTGCCGCACCCAGGCCACGCGCGAAACCGGCAATGTCGGATTGTCCGGCGCCGACGACGACGACAGATTTGGCGGCACCCAACGTCTTCAAGGTGAGGAGGATATGGCCGAGGATCGGCATGCCCGCCACTGGGTGTAAGACCTTGGGCAGCGCCGATTTCATGCGCGTGCCTTTGCCGGCCGCGAGGACGACCGCGGCAAGGGGGATGCTGCTTGTGTTTGTCGTCAGAGACGTCAAGCCTGAACCGTAGAAAACGAGGGACTTCCGGCGCTTTGGCGGCCGGACGCTGGCATACGGTTTTGGCGCGGCGAAATAAAGAAATGTTTCGCTTTCTTGCCGCACAAATGGCACATCGCCGCCCTTGTCACACTGCGAGTCTTAACGACGTGCCCCCTGCCTTGCCCGAAACCGTGATTTTCGATCTCGACGGCACGTTGGTCGATACCGCGCCCGATCTGACCGCGGCGCTGAACGCGGTGTTGCTGAGGCAAGGTCGTCGCGCGGTGCCCATCGACGACGTTCGGCACATGGTGGGGCGTGGCGCGCGCTTTCTGATCGAAAAGGCGATGGCGGCCTCGGGGCCGCCGGCCGATGCGGAGGCAGTCACCGACATGGTGTTTCATTTCCTTGAGCATTATGACGCCAACATCGCGCTGACCAGCCGTCCGTTCGAACGGGTGGAGGCGGTTGTGCGGCGGCTGGCAGCACGCGGCCATAAGCTCGGCGTTTGCACGAACAAGCCGGTGGCGCTGTCGCTGAAGCTGCTCGATGTGCTGAAGTTGCGGGATTTGTTCCCGGTCATTCTGGGTGCCGATAGCCAACCCTATCGAAAGCCCGATCCGCGGCACCTGCTCGACACGATTGAGGGGCTGGGCGGGCGTAAAGAGAGCGCGGTACTGGTGGGCGACAGTGAAACCGACGTGAAGGCAGCGCGCGCGGCGGGCGTGCCGGTGATCGCGGTCAGTTTCGGCTACACGGAGACGCCGGTGCACCAATTGGGGGCCGATATCGTGATCGATCATTTCGACGACCTGGAACAGGCGCTTCTGGCGATCGCGCGCGCTTGACTTGACCGGGAAAGCGCCCCTATAGCACCGTTCCCTTCGGATTTCGGGCGCGTAGCACAGCGGGAGTGCGTTCGCTTCACACGCGAGAGGTCGCTGGTTCGATCCCAGCCGCGCCCACCATCCATTGGCAAAGCGCGCTCGCGCACACACATTGCAGATACTCTCGAACGGGCCGCGCTCACGATCATGGAATTTCTAACGAGTCCCGAAGTTTGGTTCGCGTTCCTAACGCTGACGGCGCTTGAAATCGTGCTGGGCGTCGACAATATCGTGTTCATCGCGATCTTGGCCGGGCGTCTGCCGAAGGACGAACGCGCCAGCGCGCGTCAGATCGGACTGGCGGTGGCGCTGGGCACCCGGCTGGCGTTGCTCGCCACGCTTTTCTATCTCTCGCATCTGGAAACCAAGACCGGGATTTCGCTGTTCGGGCGCGACCTGTCGTGGCGCGACTTCGTATTGGGCGCGGGCGGGTTGTTCCTGATCTGGAAAGCCGTCGTCGAGATGAACGAAGAGGTGCGGCCGCACAAGGCCAAGCCCAAAAAGGAAAAAAAACACGGTCCGCGGGCGGCGTTCGCCTGGATCATCGTGCAGATTGCCATCATCGATATCGTGTTTTCGATCGACTCGGTCGTGACCGCCGTCGGTCTTGCCAACAACATCGAGGTGATGGCGGCGGCCATCATCATTGCGGTGTTCGTGATGATGGTGGCGATCAATCCGATCTCGACCTTTATCGATAGGCACAAAGAGATCAAGATCGTGGCCTTGGGCTTTCTGCTTCTCGTCGGGTTCATTCTGGTGGCCGAGGCGATGGGCACGCCGGTCCCCAAGGGCTATCTCTACTTTGCGCTGGGCTTTGCGGGGTTGGTGCAGGGTCTTATCCTATGGTCGCAGACGAGCGAGCAGCAGATGAGCGAACTTGCATCACGCGAAGAGAACAAGGATCAGGCGGCCTAGCCACCCTGTCCTTGCACGCAGCTTTGCCGGGATGACGGCGGCACCGCGCGCATGAACTCCTCGATCGCGTTCCAGGTGCGTTCGGCCTTCAGGTCGCGAAGCAGCATGTGAAAACCGTCGTCGAAACAGGTGGTACGCGCGGTGCCGGGCATGACGGCCGAGGCCTTTGCGATCGGGTCCGAGGGCACAACTTCATCGCTCAACGCATAGAGCACATGCACGGGCAGACGGACGTCCGGCGCGGCGCGCCAGGCTGCTTCCATCAAGCCCACCAATCCGTGCACCGCATCGATGCGCGTGCGCTTGATCACGAAGGGGTCCCGCCCGAGCGCGATCAGCATATCCTCGTTGTCGGACGGTTTGATGCTGAGGCCCTGGCCGGTCAGGTGCGCGCCCGGCGCGATTTGCATCATTGCCCAGAGCGCGGAGCGCTTGACGAAGTCCAAATTCGACCAACCCCACAGCGCCGGCGAGACCAAGATCAATCCATCGGCAATCGGCGAACCGCTTTGGGCCGAAGCCAACATGCCGACCGCGCCGCCCATGCTTTCGCCGAGCAGGAAGATATGCGCGCCCGGGTGGCGTTCGCGGGCGAGCGCGATGAAGGCGCGTGCGTCGCGCGCCATCACCTCGTGGCCGGGCCAGCGGCCGTTGCCTTCGGTGCGGCCGAAGCCGCGTTGATCGTAAGCGTAAGTCGTGATGCCGCGCGTCTGCCAATGCTTCGCGGCGGCGCCGATGAACTGGCCGTAGTCGTTCATGCCGTGCAGCGCGACGACGACGATCGAGGGGTTCTGCACTTGCCATTCGCTCAAGGCCAGCACGTAGCCGTCGTCGGCCATCCAATGACCGCTATTGACGAAATGCGGCGTCGCGGGTCCGGGGCCCGGTGCCAAACGCTGAGCCGCGCACGCGGTTAGCGTCAGGCACAGCATAAAAGTGAGCGCTCTGATCATCGTTTCAGGATACGCGATATGCGGCGGCGCAGGTGTGGCAGCAACTCCGCTTCGAACCAGGGATTTTTCTTGAGCCAGCCGCTGTTGCGCCACGAGGGATGCGGCAGCGGGATGATTTCAGGGCCGTAGTCTCGCCAGGCTTCGACCGTATCGGTGAGCGTTGGTTCGGTGCGGCCCTTCAAGTGCCAGGCTTGCGAGTAACTGCCGACGAGGAGCGTCAGTTCGACGTGCTTCAGTTTGGCGAAGACTTTTTCGCGCCAGGCGGGGGCGCATTCCTTGCGCGGCGGCAGGTCGGAGCCTTTGGCGTCGAGGCCGGGGAAGCAGAAGCCCATGGGGACGATGGCGATCTTGCTGTCGTCGTAGAATGTATCTTTGTCGACGCCCATCCAGCCGCGCAGGCGGTCGCCCGACGGATCGGTGAAGGGCATGCCGCTCAGGTGGACGCGGGTGCCGGGGGCTTGACCGGCGATGACGATGCGCGCCGTCTCGCGGGCGCGGATGACAGGGCGCGGGTCGCGCGGGAGTCTGCCCGCGCAGATTTGGCAGGCACGGATGTCCTTCAGCAGGCGGTCGAAGGCGGCACTCACACCACCTCGCGGGCGATGGCTGCGGATACGGAGACAGGAAACTCGAGCAGCTGCTGAGCGAGCGCCTTTCCTTGCGGGTCGTTGCGCAAGCTCGCGACGCCGCCGCCACTGAGCGCGTCGTAGAGCATGAAGTTTACGGCGTGCGTGCCGGGGAGGTCCCAGCGCTCAACTCTGCCTTTGCCGCCTTCGAAGAGATGCGCGAACCATTTGGCGACGGCGGACTCCGATAGCGCGGCGCGGATGTAAGGCGCGAACCGTGCTTCACGCGCCATCACGCCGATGTTGGAGTGATTGCCCTTGTCGCCGGAGCGCGCGAAGGCGAGTTTGATCAGCGGCACGGATTGCGCGGTCGCATCCGCATGCGCTTCCACTTTCGGGCGCACGAGCAATTTCGGATCGAAGCCGCCCGTCGTGTCGATGGGCGTCGTGAAGCTGTCGCCCGCGACATGGACGGTGACCGTCACTTCTTTCTTTGGGATAAGGCACGAGAAGTGGCGCACCACCGGCGTCACTTTCGGGCGGAGGCCCGCGTATCCCGAGGTGCCGGGCGCGAAGGATGTGCCCGACGACGTCAGCTCGCGCATCATGGCTTCGAGCGGTTCCTTGCGTGCGTGTTTTGCGGCGAGTTTTAGGATCGCTTCGCGGGCGCCCACTTTGTGTTTGTGGGCGCCGTAAGCGTCTTCGTCGCCCAGGATTTCGATGCTGGTTTCCGTGAAGGCGCCCCAATTGCGCTGGCGCAGGATGCCTTCCATGCGCTTCAAGACCGCCTCGCCCGTGCGGCGCGCCTTTGCCGCCGCGTCGACGCCGCCGATGGAGACGAGGTTGCCGACGCGGAAGCCGTCTTCATAGGTCGTCGAGCATTTGTACGTCGCGGTCGGCGGGTAGCCCTTCGCGCCTTTGACGCTGACGCGGTCTTTGCCGATCTGTTCGAGCTTCACGTGGGCGAAATCGCAGACGACATCGGGCAGCATGTAGGCCTGCGGGTCGCCGATTTCGTAGAGCATCTGTTCGCCGACCGTGCCGACGCTGACAAGGCCGCCGGTGCCGTCGGGTTTGGTGGCGACGAAGCTGCCGTCGGGCGAGACTTCGGCGATGGCGTAGCCGATGTTTTCCCACTCCGGCACTTCAGCCCAGTCGGTGAAGATTCCGCCGCAGGCTTGCGCGCCGCATTCGACGATGTGGCCGGCGAGGCTTCCGCCCGCGAGCTTGTCGACGTCTTTCGCTGTCCAGCCGAATTCGTGGATGCAGGCGCCGAGCGTGACGGCGCTATCGACGCAGCGGCCGGTGATGACGACGTCGGCGCCTTTCGCCAGCGCGGCCGCGATGGGGAAGCCGCCGAGATAG
>JANOFM010000188.1:0-2781 GCA_031413635.1 Alphaproteobacteria bacterium
CCGCGCCGCGTCGACAACCAGAAGCAACGGCCGCCCGAGATACTTCACCGCCCAGGGAATCTCAGCGACCAGCGCCTCGTCGACCACGTAGTCGCGCGAGCGCAAATCGCGAAACCCGGCGTCATCCATCCGATTGAGATAGTCGTCGACCGAATGCGGCTCCGCGCCGAGACGATATTCGATCCCATCCTGTTCGAAATTCGCCTCGACGCCCGCGAGCGCGATCTCAGGATGAAAGGCCGAGAACACGAACCGCCCGCCGTGACGCAGCACTGCGAACGTCTCGGCGAAGAAGGTCGAGAGGTTGGTCAAATGCTCCGACACGAGCGAGCAGAGCAGGGCGTCGAACGCCGTTCGCTTCAGCGGAAATTCGTTGTTGAGATCGGCCTGCGCCAACATCGCACGCGGTGCCGCATGCTTGGCGCTTTGCAGCATGCCCATGGAGAAGTCGAGCCCCACGGCCACCGCGCCCGCCGTCGCGATCGAGCGCAGGTTCGCGCCTGTGCCGCACCCCGCGTCGAGCACGCGCTCGCCCGCGCGCGGACGAAGATGCGCCACCGCATGCCGGCGATCGAGCGCGACCAGGGGATTGGGCGTACGGTCATAGCTCGCCGCCCAAAGGTCGTAGCCCTTCCGCACGCCCGGTCTTTCCACCTTCTTTGTCATGCACCCAATTTATCACGAGGTGTACGCCCGGTGCAGAGCGTAGTTTCTTCGTCACAGAGTGGCTGCATCGCGCACCCCGCATACCTCCCATGCCTTGACTTCAGATTCGCCCCCGCGTACCACCCTGCCACGCGCGCGAGGCATGGGGCTTCGCGCCGACACGAGCCGATCATTTGATGAATCCGTCGATTCTCATAACGACCGCCAAGTGGCGCACCGGTAACCCGGTGCCGCTTTGTGTGGTTTCGCCGGCTCGTGAGGGAGTCATGGAGTAACGCTGCGCCGCTAAGCCAGGCCGCGTTCGCCACCCCTCCGAGCACCGCTCCGGAGGGGTTTTTGTTTGCCCGCACCCCACCAAGGTATTCAGCGGATTCAAAGCGCGGGCGAACGACAGAGCCGACCGATGTTGAAAACAATGACAACCTATTTCGACCCCGCATCCAACCAGGCCGCCCGCCGCGACCTGCTGAAACCGTGGCTCGACGAAACGCGCGCCTTGATGAAGCTCGCGGCTCCCTTGATCGCCATGCAGCTCGCGCAAATCGGCTCGCTCACCGCCGACGTCATCATGGTCGGTGAATTGGGCCAGGACGCGATCGCCGCCACCTCGATCGGCGCGGTGCTGTTCTATTTTACCTGGCTGACCGCCTACGGCCCCGTGATGGCAGTCTCGCCCATTGTCTCGCAGATTCTGGGCGCCCACCCCAACGACCGCGCGCGCGTGCGCGCCGCCGTGCGCATGGGCCTGTGGGCGGTGGGCCTCTTGACGCTGCCTTTGATGGCGCTTCTCATCTGGGCCAAGCCCATCCTGATCTTCCTCGGCCAAGATCCAAAGATCGCAGCGATGGCGGAACCCTGGGTTCACGCCATCGCCCTCGGCCTGCCGTTCACGCTGGCCTTCGGCGTCTTGCGCAATTTCGCCGCCGCCATCGGCAAGCAGAACGCGGTGCTCGCCATCGCCGTCGCCACCGTGCTGTTCAACATTCTGGGCAACTACGTGCTGATCTTCGGCAATTTCGGCGCACCCGCGCTGGGTGTGACGGGGTCGGGCATAGCGAGCGCGCTTGCATATGCGTTCTCGTTCTTCGCCCTGCTCGTCGTCTTCCTGTTCGCGCCTTCGTTCAGGAAATACCGCTTGCTGCACCGCTTTACCCGCTTCGATCGGGCCAAGTTCGCCGAAGTCTTCCGCTTGGGCGCGCCGATGGGCATGTCGATGCTGTTCGAGGCCATGCTGTTCAACGCGGCGACGCTGATCATGGGCACGTTCGGCGCGGCGAGCGTCGCGGCTCATCAGATCGCGATGAATGTGGGCTCGGTCACCTTCATGGTACCGCTCGGCATCGGTTTGGCCGCGACCGTGCGCGTCGGCCTCTTCGCCGGCGCCAGGAACGCGGAGGGCGCCAGGCGCGCGGGCCACACCGCGATCCTCTGCGGAGCGGGTTTCATGCTGATCTGCGCCGTGCTGATCGCGTTGATTCCCGAAACGCTGGTCTCCATCTACTTGCCCATCGCCGACCCCGGCAACGCCGAAGTGGTGAAACTCGCCGTCGTCTTTCTCTACGTCGCGGCGGTGTTCCAACTCTTCGACGCGCTCCAGGTCACGGCGCAAATGGGTCTGCGCGGCATGAAGGACGCCCAAGCCCCGATGTGGATCGCGGGGCTCAGCTACTGGCTGGTCGGCTTCACGCTGTCCTACGGCTTAGGCTATTGGGCGGGAATGCAGGGTCTCGGCGTCTGGATCGGCCTCGCCGCCGGCCTCGCCGCCGCCGGCATCGGCATGGTCTGGCGCTTCGAAATCCTATCGCGGCGCAAGCTATAATGTACCCCGGCGGCCCGAATGACGCGGGCCGCCGGTAAAGCCTTGCCTTTGCGGGGACTATCAGGCTATTTCCCGCCCCTCACGAACGGCCGGGCGGGGCATGCCCAGGCGGTTCCGAAGCCTCAAGGCTTCACACGCGTTCCAGCATAAGGAGGCCGAAATGCCCAAGTTGAAGACCAAATCGGGCGCTAAAAAGCGCTTCAGAATGACGGCCACCGGTAAGGTCAAACATGGCGGCGTGATGAAGCGCCACCGTCTCATCCGGCGTTCATCCAAACGCAAGTTGCACGCCCGCG
>JANOFM010000189.1:0-1819 GCA_031413635.1 Alphaproteobacteria bacterium
CGTGACGCTGCGCCCGCGCAAGGTGAACTGGAAGAACATCGCCGACAATTATTCCGACGGCATGCATATCGGCGTGGCGCATCCGGGACTCAGCCGCCTGTTCGGCCCGACCTACAAGATCGAAGCGCGCGAATGGGTCGACAAAATGTCGGGCGAGCTGCAGGAGAGCGCGTCGGAGAATTGGTCCGAGCGGGCCTATCAGAGTTTGTTGGCGGGATTTACGCATGTGCCGTCCGAACGGCGCCGCCTTTGGGCCTATTACAAGCTGTGGCCGAATGTCGCCTTCGACATCTATCCGGATCAAGTCGACTTCATGCAGTTCATCCCGGTGTCGCCGACCGAGACGCTGATCCGCGAGATTTCCTACGTGCATCGCCACGAAGGGCGCGAGATGCATGCCGCGCGCTATCTCAACTGGCGCATCAACCGCCAAGTCAACGCCGAGGACACGGCACTGATCGCAGGCGTGCAGGCCGGCATGTCGTCGTCGAGCTACACGAAGGGCCCGCTGTCCCCGAAGGAGGTGTGCCTCGCAAGTTTCGCCAATCGCATGCGGACGCTGATTCCGGAGGCGCGGGGGGACCGGGCGCCGGCAAGATAGACCTTCAACCATTCAGTTTGGAAAACCTCTCATGCCGAAGCCGACAAGATTCTCAAATCCCGCTGAGGTCCACGCGCCACTGGGCCTTTACAGCCACATCGCCACCGTTCCAGAGGGTTCCGAGTTGCTCTTTATCTCGGGGCAGGTCGGCGTCAGGCAAGACGGGACTGTCGGCGACACCATCGGCGAGCAGGCCGATCAAGTGTTTGCGAACATCGTTTCGATCCTGAAGGCGCAGGGGCTTGCTCCCTCAAATATCGTCAAGCTGACGACGTTCATGGTCGCCGGACACGACGGCGAGGCGGTTCGAGACGCGCGGAAAAAGCACCTTGGCTCGCATCGGCCGACGTCGACGGCGGTCTATGTCTCACAACTGGTCGCGCCGGAATGGTTCGTCGAGGTCGAAGCGATCGCTGCCCGCACTTAGCGGCCTATCGCTGCGCCACCCACGCGTCGATCATGTGTGCGAGCCCTGCGGTGTCGTCATAGACGTGGTCGTTGCCTGGCACTTCGATCAGCGTCGCACGGGCCCTTGCGGGGCACCAGCGCGGCGAGTTCGCCGAAAGCGCCGGTCGGGTCGGCGGTCTGCTGAATGAAGAGTGTCGGGCAAAATGCCGGTTGCGCCTTCAACGCCGACGTCGCCCCGGTCGCCGCCAACCAATTCAGCGGCACGCCGATGAAGACGCACCACTCAGGCTTAAAGCCATGATCGCTCTCGGCCAACGTGGTCACCCGCGTGCCGAACGATTTTGCGATGACGGCGATGGCGCCACTCGCGGAGGCGATCACGGCCTCGGGCGCAGGGTCTAGGACGCGCGAGGGCGGCGCTTTCCAAAATCCATATGTCTGCACGTGCGTACTCGTCGCGCCGCCGTGCACGGCACTTACCAGCGCCTCCATCAGAGCGAAGGTCGATGGCTGTCGGCCGGGAAGACCCAAGAGATTCATGACGCCAGTTCTGTCGTTCTCACCTCATCCCAATCTCCGCCTAAACAGCACGAGCAGGCGTTCCCAGTGGCGTTCGGCGGCGGGTTTGTCGAATGCCGGGCGTTGGGGAAAGGCGAAACCGTGTTCGGTGCCGGGGTAGAGTTCGACTTCGGCGTTGGCGCCCGCTTCTTTCAGTGCGCGGCGCAGCGGTTCGATTTGGTCGAGCGGCATCCAGCGATCGGTTTCGGCGCAAGCGAAATAGAGTTCGGCCTTGGCCTTGCGCGCCACCAC
>JANOFM010000190.1:0-30378 GCA_031413635.1 Alphaproteobacteria bacterium
CCCTTCGCCCTCGGCATGGCGCTCTTCCCGATTGTCGATGTCGAAAGCGCGCTGTTCGACTCGCTGATGTCCGTCGCGTTGGCGTTCTCCGCGACGCTGTTTGCCTATATCCACCTCAGCCGCTGCGCCGCCCCGACACTCGACGAAGGCCTGCTGGCCGGCACGATTTGGATGATGATGTCGATGGCGCTCGACACGCCGTTCTTCCTCTTCGGCCCCGACCAAATGCGCATGGACCCCATCGACTACATGGACGACATCGCGCTGACCTATTTCATGATCCCGATCATCGCGGCGGGAATCGGGAAGGCGCTGAGGCGCGGGTGAGGTGCTCGTTTCTTCGGCGCCACCAATTCTACAAGCCCACCTTGGCACCTACGACTGCGCCTCCCGCCCGTGACGAACGTGCAGAATTACCACTTCACCTTTGTCGGAATCGATCCGATAGCGCGCGATGTAAGGGCTCGCGCCTAAAGCGATGACAAGTTGCCTGGAACCGTCGTCTCGTAGACTCCCACGAGCCGGAAAGATCGAGAGCGACATGCAGCAACTGATGATCGCCGACACAGCGTTCTTCGCGGCACCCGGCGCCATCGGTTCCAGAAAATCGCGCAGCCGAATGACGTCTTGTGTCGCTTCCTCGGAAAAGGAAACTTTCACGGAGCCGGAACTGGCAGCTCGTGGTCGGTGTCCCAGCTATCGACCCAAGCCTTGATGGCCTCGATCGGAATGGCTTTGCGAGTCTTCAAGTAGTTTTCCCAGCGGCGCGCATCTTCCGCCGTCTCCGCCGCATCGTTCAGAGAATTGACGAGCGCGGATTCGATAATCTGAGACAGCGATTGCTCGCCCGCCTCGGCGACACGCGCGAGCGCCGCATCGACATCGGCGCTTATCTCGATCGTTCGTTTGATCGTCGTCATGCGCTGAAAATCGCACAACAACCCCTAACTGTCGAGAAAGCTCCGCAGCTTCCGCGACCTACTCGGATGCTTCAACTTCCGCAGCGCCTTCGCCTCGATCTGCCGAATACGTTCGCGCGTCACCGAGAACTGCTGGCCCACCTCTTCTAGCGTATGGTCGGTATTCATGCCGATGCCGAAACGCATGCGCAGCACGCGCTCCTCGCGCGGCGTCAGCACCCGCGTCGTCGTCTCGCGCAGGTTCGACTGGATCGCCGCGTCGATCGGCAGGATCGCGTTCGTATCCGGGATGAAATCGCCCAGATGCGAATCTTCCTCGTCGCCGATCGGCGCTTCAAAATGCGATTTCGCTACGCATCCACTTCGCGCCGCAACAACCCCGAGTCCTTCATCTCCTAAAACAAAGCGCCGGGAGAAATATCATACCCATTGGGCCATGTCGGAGCGCCGAACTCGAGAAACGCCTGTGCAAAAAAATTTTGGTCTCTCAAAGGCTCAATCATCGGACCAGGTTCGAAGACAATTTTGGAAAAGTCGAGTTCTCCGGTCGAATCGTCCGAGAACCAGAACCGCATCCGATGGCCACCGGAATACTTCAGTTTCCTGACCTTAATCATCGTCCAAACCCGCAATCTTGCGCATCGGCAGACCTTGCCGAGCGTTCTGCCAATTTTGCAGCAACGCCCCTCGCCTTAGCAAGGTCCATTCATTTACCTGCGACGCGCCGCGACCGGCAGTTTGCCCTCGATAATATCGCCGGTCTCAATGCTCACATTCGCTTCATGCTGCTGATAAATAACATGAAAATGTGGCGGCGGGTGGTCCCGCAAGTACATGCGAATGGCAATGCCGTAGAAGAATGAGATGGTCGGCATTACCCGCCTCTAATTATCCAAAAAGCTCCTCAGCTTCCGCGACCTACTCGGATGCTTCAGCTTCCTGAGCGCCTTCGCCTCGATCTGGCGGATGCGTTCGCGTGTCACCGAGAACTGCTGGCCCACTTCTTCCAGCGTGTGGTCGGTGTTCATGCCGATGCCGAAGCGCATGCGCAGCACGCGCTCTTCGCGCGGCGTCAGCGACGCCAGCACCCGCGTCGTCGTCTCGCGCAGGTTCGATTGGATCGCCGCATCGATCGGCAGGATCGCGTTCGTGTCCGGGATGAAATCGCCCAGATGCGAATCTTCCTCGTCGCCGATCGGCGTCTCGAGGCTGATCGGCTCCTTGGCGATCTTGAGCACCTTGCGCACCTTCTCCAAGGGCATCGCCAATTTCTCGGCGAGTTCTTCGGGCGTCGGTTCGCGGCCGATTTCGTGCAGCATCTGGCGCGAGGTGCGCACCAGCTTGTTGATCGTCTCGATCATGTGGACCGGAATGCGGATCGTACGCGCCTGATCGGCGATCGAACGCGTGATCGCCTGGCGGATCCACCACGTCGCATAGGTCGAGAACTTATAGCCGCGCCGGTATTCGAACTTATCGACCGCCTTCATCAAGCCGATATTGCCTTCCTGGATCAGGTCCAGGAACTGCAGGCCGCGGTTCGTGTATTTTTTCGCGATCGAGATCACGAGGCGCAAATTCGCCTCGACCATTTCCTTCTTGGCCTGGCGCGCTTCGCGCTCGCCCTTCTGCGCCGTGCGCACGATGCGCTTGAACTCGGTGATCGGCTGGCGCATTTCCTGCGCCAGCGTCTGAATTTCCGTGCGCAGATCGCGAACCTTCTCGCGCTCGTCGGCGGCGAATTCCTTCCAGCCCCGGCGCGTCAAACGCCCGACGCGGCGCGACCAATTCGGGTCGAGCTCTTCGCCTTCGTATTCCTTCAAGAAGTCTTCGCGCGCAACCCCGTGCGCCTCCGCCAAACGCAGCAGGCGCGATTCGAGCATCACCAGCCGCTTGTTGATCGAATACATCTGCTCGACCAAGGCTTCGATGCGGTTGTTGTTCAGCCGCAGGCTTTTGACCAAATCGATGGTCTCGTTCTTCAATTTCTTGAAGCGCCGGTCCTGGCTCTGCGACAGCTCTTCGCTGGACAGATGCGCTTCGACTTCCGCGTCCTGCAGCTTGCCGAGCTTTTTGTAACGCCCCGCGATATCGTCGAACGTCTCGAGAATCTTGGGCTTCAACACCGCTTCCATCGCGGCCAGCGACAATGAACCTTCGTCGTCCTCGCCGGTATCTTCTTCGACGCGCGACGGCGCCTCGACGGCGGTGATGTCGTCTGGATCGACCTTCTGTTGCACCGGTCTTGGTGCGGGCGGCGCCACGACGCGCAACACGGGTTTGGGCGGTTGGAACGGCCGTGGCCCCTGCGGGAACCCGGACGGACGCGGGCCAAGCGGCACGCCGCCCGGCGCCGAGGCCGCGTCGAATCCGGGCGGGATCACGATCGCGCCTTCGGCGGCCATGGCTTTGGCTTCCGGCCCGCCGCCATAGGTCGCTTCAAGATCGATGATGTCGCGCAGCAGGATCTTGCCTTCGTTCAACTCGTCGCGCCACACCATGATGGCCTCGAACGTCAGCGGGCTTTCGCACAAGGCGCCGATCATCAATTCGCGGCCGGCCTCGATACGCTTGGCGATGGCGATTTCGCCCTCGCGCGACAGCAGCTCGACCGAACCCATCTCGCGCAGATACATGCGCACCGGATCGTCGGTGCGCTCGACCTCTTCGGTTTCGACCTTGGCGACCGCGGTCTCTTGCGCGATCGCAACCGCGCCGCCGCTTTCGCCCTCTTCTTCTTTTTCTTCCGTCTCCACCACGTTGATGCCCATCTCGCTGAGATTGGCCATCACGTCTTCGATCTGTTCGGACGACACCGATTCCGACGGCAAAACCTTGTTCAACTCGTCATAGGTGACGAAGCCGCGCGTCTTGGCGCGCGCGATCATCTTTTTGACGGCGGCATCGGTGAGGTCGAGCAGCGAATCCGCACGCTCTTCCGCCTGCGCCTCGCTGGCCTCACCAGGCTTTTGCGCCTTCTGCGCCACCGGCTTGCCGGATTGGGCGATCGGACGTTGCGGCACTTTTGCTCCGGCCGCGGCCGTCGACGTGAGTTTCGCCATTTGTTTTCCGGATGAGTTCGTGGATTTCGCTAAGTCTGCAACGCCGCCGCTGCCGGGCGCGCCTGCGACTTTCGCAGGTCTGGGCTTCGGCGGCGGAAGCGGTTTGACCATCGCCTTCAAAATCGACTTCAAATCCGTGGGCTTGGGCTTGGCTTCCGGTTTTGCAGGCGCTTTCGCAGGCGGCTTGGCGGCCGCTTTTTTTTCAGGCTTGGATGGCGCCCCCGCTTTGCTTTTGTCTTTGTCTTTTGACATCTGCTTGCGCTCTGGCGTCGGCTTTTTGGTCACGGCGGCTTTGTCGGTCTTCAATGGGGCGTTGTCCGGCACGGCAAAAAAATTAAAAGGCCAAGGTAAGCGCGTGCTCATCGGCAATGCGCTCCCCCTCGACCTTCAGAAAGCGTCGGGCGGACCTGCCTCCGCACCGATGGCGGACTGCAGTTCCAAGGCGATAGCGCGCAGCCGCGCCAGATTTTCCTCGGTCGCCTCGCGCTCGAGCGCGTCGGCGGCCTGGGCATGTTCGGCCGCAAGCACCGTCAGTTTGTGATGGCGTGCAACCGAATGGCTGAACTCGCGCGACACCACCGCCGCGCTCGTCTCTCGCCTGGTCATAGCCATGGACTTGAGCATCGGCCGCCGCTCCAACCGCTCGCAGATTTCCCCGAACCCACGCCGCGTGAGGTGGTCGCGAAGGCCTTGACAGTCAAGGGGTTGTTCAAAAGAGGCCGCATGTAGGAGTTCGCGTCTGAGTTTGTCAAGTTGAGGCTCTGCAATTGGCAGGCCCACGAAAGCCTCGGAAAACTCCTCCAGCAAGAACGGATGGGTTAACGCGGCCAAGACGATTGCCTCCTCCGCAATGCCGGAAGGATAGAGCGTTCGCGCCAATCCGCGCCCCACAGCCGACCGCCTGACCGCGTCCGACACCGGGGCGATCCAAGCCGGCCGGGCCCCCGGCCTGTCGGGCTTAAATCCGGGCCTTGGGGAGAACCGGCCCCCTCCCCAGGATTGACCACCCCAAGCCTCCCTGCGACCTTGTTGCTGATCGGGCCGTCGGAACGGTGCCGGCGCAAAAAGATCGCGCAGCCGCTGCTGCATCATCGTGCGGTAATACTCGCGCACTTTCGGGTCCGTGATCTCGCGCACACAGTCCATCAAACGCTTCTCGGCCCCCGCGCGCCGCTCCGGCGTCGCCAGATCGGCGTTTTCGATTTCGCGCCGCCACAACACATCGGCAAGCCCCACGGCCTCGTCGAGCACCGCCTGCATCGCGCTCGATCCGCGCGCGCGGAGCAGATCGTCGGGGTCTTGTCCGCCGGGAAGCAATGCAAATCGCAACGACTGCCCGGGTTCCAGCAACGGCAGCGCGAGATCGATCCCGCGCTGCGCCGCCTTGATGCCCGCCGCATCGCCGTCGAAACAGAGATAAGGCTCCGGCGCGATGCGCCACATCATCTGCAAATGATCGTCCGTCAAGGCGGTGCCGAGCGGCGCCACGGCTCCGGCGAAACCCGCCGCCACCAACGCGATCACATCGACATAACCCTCGACCGCGATCAGCGCCGCCCCTTGCGCCACGGCCTTGCGCGCCGGACCAAGATTGAACAGCACCGTGCTCTTCTTGAACAGCCGCGTCTCCGGCGAGTTCAGATATTTCGGCTTGCCCTCGGGATCGAGCGTGCGCCCGCCGAACGCGATCACCTTCCCGCGCACATCCGTGATGGGAAAGATCAGCCGCCCGCGAAACCTATCGTATGGTTCGCCGCCGTCATCGGGCGCGCCGACCAGACCGGCCTCGACCATGTCTTCGACCGGCACGCCCTTCGCCAGCAGATGATCCTTCAGGCCCGCACGCGCATCGGGCGCGAACCCCAAGCGAAACGGCGCGACGGCGGCGCCCGTCAGTTGCCGCCCGTCGAGATACGTTCGCGCCTTGCTGCCGCGCGAACTTTGCAACTCGCTTTCGAAAAACACCGCCGCAAGCTCCATGACGTCGTAGAGCGAACGCCTGGATTTCTCGCGTTCTTCGTCGCGTTCCTCGCGCGCCGGTAACGCCATCCCCGCTTGCGTGGCAAGCTGCTCGACCGCTTCGGGAAACGACAATCCCTCGGTCTCCATCACGAACGTAATGATGTCGCCATGTACCCCGCAGCCGAAGCAATGATAGAAATTCTTGTCCGCGCTCACCGAAAACGACGGCGACTTCTCCGAATGAAACGGACACAGGCCCACATGATTGCGCCCGCGCCGGACGAGCTTGACCTTGCGCCCGACGACATCCGCCACCGGCACCCGATCGCGCAACTCCTCCAAAAATCGCGGGGTAAAACGCATGCGCTCAGCTGCCGGTCAGCAGCTCCTTCACCACCGCGTTCGCCTTCGAAAAGTCCATCTTCCCCGCGAATTTCCCCTTCAGCTCGGCCATCACCTTGCCCATGTCCTTGACCGAAGCGGCCCCCGTCGCCGCCACCGCCGCCTTCACCGCCGCGCGCACGTCGCCTTCGCTCATCTGTTGCGGCAGATAGGCCTCGATGATCGCCTTTTCCTCGCGCTCTTGCGTCGCCAGATCGACACGCCCCGCCTTGTCGTAGGCTTCGATGGAATCGTTGCGCTGTTTGATCATCTTTTGCAGCAGACCCAGAATTTCCTCGTCGCTCAACGCCTCGCGCCCCAAGCCGCGCGCCTCGATATCTTTGTCCTTGAGCGCCGCCAGAATGAGCCTGATCGTGCCGAGCCGCCGCTGATCCTTGGCGCGCATTGCGTCCTTCATGGCCTCGGTGAACTTGTCACGCAGCATGTTCCAGTCCTTCTTCCCTGTCGTCGCGCCCACCATACAGCGCCGAATTCCCCGCTCCCAAGCCTTTGACGGGACACGGCCTTCAGCCTTGTGGACGGGAAGCGCTACGTTTCTTGACGGGAACAAACCGGCTCCCATATGGTCCGCCAGTTTTGCGGGCGCCGCCGTCCGAAACCCCGCAAAAACCTAAGAGCCCGCATGACCGAGACTGCCACAAGCCCCCGCGAAATGGGCCCTGCCCCCTCGCGGAGACGAATCACGGGCGCGCTCGTGCTCGCCGACGGCACCGTCTTTGAGGGCCAAGGCTTCGGCGCCACCGGCCACGCTGTCGGCGAAGTCTGCTTCAACACCGCGATGACGGGCTACCAGGAAATCCTGACCGACCCCTCCTACGCCGCCCAGATCGTCTGCTTCACCTTTCCTCATATCGGCAACACCGGCACCAACGCCGAAGACGTCGAGACCACAACCCCAGCGGCGCGCGGCCTGATCGTCAAAGCCGGCATCTCCGACCCGTCGAACTACCGCAACAGCCAGCACCTCGACATCTGGTTGAAGCGCAACAAGATCGTGGCCTTAGCCGGCATCGACACCCGCCGCCTGACGCGCCTGATCCGCGAAAAGGGAATGCCGAACGGTGTCATCGCCCACGACGCGACCGGTAGTTTCGCAATCCCCGCTCTAAGGCGCGAAGCCGCCAACTGGCCCGGGCTCGAAGGGATGGATCTCGCCAAGGACGTAACCGCGCGTCAAACCTGGACGCTCGACGAAACCCGCTGGGTCTGGGGCAAAGGCTACGCCGCGCTGAGCAAGCCGCGCTTCAACATCGTCGTCGTCGACTACGGCGTGAAGCGCAACATCCTGCGCTCGCTAACTTCCATTGGCGCGAAACTCACCGTCGTGCCCGCAAGCACCAGCTACGACGACATCGCGCGCCTCAAACCCGACGGTGTGGTCCTCTCGAACGGCCCCGGCGATCCGGCGGCCACAGGCGTCTACGCCGGACCGGTGATCCGCAAACTGGTCGACGCCGGCCTGCCGGTCTTCGGAATTTGTCTCGGCCATCAAATGCTGGCGCTCGCATTGGGCGCGAGAACGAAAAAAATGCGCCAAGGCCACCACGGCGCCAACCACCCCGTGAAGGACCTCGCCACCGGCAAAGTCGAAATCGTCTCGATAAACCACGGCTTCACCGTCGACACGTCGACCCTGCCGCGCGGGGTCAAGGAAACCCACATCTCGCTCTTCGACGGCACCAATTGCGGCCTATCCCTCGAAGGCCGCCCGGTCTTCTCAGTCCAATACCACCCCGAAGCGTCACCTGGTCCCCACGACAGCCAATACCTCTTCGACCGCTTCGCCAGTGCGATGGAGTCAAAGCGTTGAGTGATCGCGCAACGATCGAAGCACTCAAAGCCCGCTGGCGCACGCATGTGCAAATGCTTGGCAATTTCTCGCCCGACATCGTCGGCCGCACGTTCGATAATCTGTGTGCGTCCTATTCCGAGCCGCAGCGCCACTATCACACGCTCGCCCACCTCACCGCTTTGTTCGACTGCCTGGAACTTCATGCCGACGAAATCGGCGAGCCCGCGCGCCTGGCCTTCGCCGCCTGGTATCACGACATCGTCTACGACCCGCGCCGCAGCGATAACGAAGCCAAGAGCGCCGAACGGGCGATGAAGGAACTCGACGATCTGGGCGCCAGTTCCGACATCCGCTCGCGCGTCGTGCAATTGATCTTGGCCACCAAAAACCACATGGCCGGCGGGCGCGACTACGACGACGAGATTTTCTTGGACGCCGATTTCGCAATCCTGGGCGCACCCGAAGACACCTACCGCCAATACGTTCGCGACGTGCGCGCCGAATACGGCCATGTCGGCGACGCCGATTGGAAGACGGGCCGTGGCGCCTTCCTCAAAAAAATCTCAGCCGCCCCGCGCATCTTCCGCACCGGCATCTTCGAAGGCGCCTACGCCGAACAGGCACGCAACAACATCGCCTGGGAACTCGCCATCCTCGAAGCGGAGAGCGCGGCATGACGGTAGAAAAGAAGCTTGAACCACGAAGAACACCAAGATGCTCTGCTCGCAAGAGATCCGCTCGTTCGGCGCGAAGCGCCAGCATTGCGCGCTACGCGCGCGGGCGGTCGCCGGCACGGCCTGAGCATCTTGGTGTTCTTGGTGTTCTTGGTGGTTCAAATTCCTGCAGCATTTCAACCGCACAAAACTTGCATTTCGAGACCAAAAGTTCTATATTTGTTCCCACGACATTTGTGGTTCGAAAACATCCGTCGCGCGCGCTTCACGACGGGCATTTCCACGCGCGCCCGGTGCGCCTAAAGGAACCGCTTTCGATCCCCCTGCTGCCATCACATGTGATGGATGATGTGATGGCAGTTTTGGCGGAAATCTGCGGATGTGATGGCGTGATGGCACGGATTAGATTTGCGTTTTGCATCACACCACGCCCGCGTCGGACGGTGGCGTAGCCGATGCCCAAGCGCACCGACATCGACACGATCCTCATCATCGGCGCAGGCCCCATCGTCATCGGCCAGGCCTGCGAGTTCGACTATTCGGGCGTGCAAGCCTGCCGTGCGCTGCGCGCCGAGGGCTATCGCATCGTCCTGGTCAATTCGAACCCGGCGACGATCATGACCGATCCCGATCTCGCGGACGCCACCTACATCGAACCGATCACGCCGGACTTCGTCGAAAAAATCATCGCCCGCGAACGCCGCGAACGCCCGCGCGACCGCATGGCGCTTCTGCCCACCATGGGCGGCCAGACCGCACTCAACTGCGCCCTCGATTTGCACAAAGCCGGCACGCTCAAAAAATACGACATCGAAATGATCGGCGCCCAGCCCGAGGCCATCGCCATGGCCGAAGACCGGCTGTTGTTCCGCGAGGCGATGGAACGCATCGGCCTCGAATGCCCGCGCTCACGCATCGCGACCTCGAAGGACGAAGCGCTCTTAGCCCTCGATCATGTCGGCCTGCCCGCGATCATCCGCCCCTCGTTCACGCTGGGCGGCCAGGGCGGCGGCATCGCCTACAATCGCGAAGAATGCGTCGAAATCGCCGAACGCGGCATCGACGCCTCGCCGGTCGGCTCGGTGCTGATCGAGGAATCGGTGCTCGGTTGGAAGGAATTCGAGATGGAGGTCGTCCGCGACAAGGCGGACAACTGCATCATCGTCTGCTCGATCGAGAACATCGACCCGATGGGCGTCCACACCGGCGATTCGATCACGGTAGCGCCCGCACTCACGCTGACCGACAAAGAATATCAGATCATGCGCAACGCCAGCGTCGCGGTACTGCGCGAGATCGGCGTCGAGACCGGCGGCTCGAACGTGCAGTTCGCGGTCAACCCCGCGGATGGACGCCTGGTCGTCATCGAGATGAACCCGCGCGTCTCGCGCTCGTCCGCGTTGGCCTCGAAAGCCACCGGCTTTCCGATCGCCAAAGTCGCGGCGCGGCTTGCGGTGGGTTACACGCTCGACGAACTGACGAACGACATCACCAAGGCGACACCGGCCTCGTTCGAACCCACGCTCGACTATGTGGTCACGAAGATCCCACGCTTTGCCTTCGAAAAATTCCCCGGCGCCGAACCGATCCTTTCGACCTCGATGAAATCCGTCGGCGAAGCGATGGCGATCGGCCGCACGTTTGCCGAGTCGATGCAAAAGGCGCTGCGCTCGCTCGAAACCGGCCTCACCGGCTTCGACGAAATCGACATTCCGGGTCTGCGTTCGGGCGACGACAAGAACGCCGTCATCGCCGCGCTCGCCAAGGCAACCCCCGACCGCATCCGCGTCGTCGCCCAAGCCTTCCGCTTGGGGCTCACCGTCGGCGAAGTCCACGCCGCCTCGAAAGTCGATCCCTGGTTCCTCGATCAAATCGAAGACATCGTCAAAGCCGAAGAGCGCGTGCGCGAACACGGCCTGCCGCAAGACGACGACGGTATGCGCACGCTCAAGGCGATGGGCTTTTCCGACGCCAGGCTCGCCAAACTCACCGCCAAGCGCGAAAGCGAAATCTCAGGCCTGCGCCGCCGCCTCGGCGTGACGCCGGTATTCAAGCGCATCGACACCTGCGCCGCAGAGTTCCGCGCCATCACGCCCTACATGTACTCGACCTACGAAACGCCGATGGACGGTCGCGTCGAATGCGAGAGCGAACCCACGGCCGCGCGCAAAGTCGTTATCCTCGGCGGCGGCCCGAACCGCATCGGTCAAGGCATCGAGTTCGACTATTGCTGCTGCCACGCTGCCTTCGCGCTGAAGAAGGTTGGCATCGAGACCATCATGGTCAACTGCAATCCGGAAACCGTCTCGACCGATTACGACACCTCCGACCGGCTCTATTTCGAACCCTTGACCGCCGAAGACGTTGTCGAACTGATCCGCACCGAACAACAGAACGGCGAGGTCTTGGGTGTCATCTGCCAATTTGGCGGCCAAACGCCGTTGAAACTGGCCGCCGCGTTGGAGGCCGCAAAAATCCCGATCCTCGGCACCCAGCCCGACGCCATCGACATCGCCGAGGATCGCAAGCGCTTCCAATCCCTCATCGACAACATCGGTTTGAAACAACCGGTCAACCGCACCGCACTCACCACCGAAGAGGCGCTGCAGGCCGCGCGCGAAGTCGGCTACCCGGTTGTCATCCGCCCCTCCTTTGTGCTCGGCGGGCGCGGCATGACGATCGTGCGCGACGAAGAACACATGATCGAGACGCTGGACCAGACCGATGTTTTCAAAATCTCGGGCGACGATCCGGTTCTGATCGATCAATATCTGCGCAACGCGGTCGAGGTCGACGTCGACGCCATCGCCGACGCCGATGACGTCTTCGTCGCCGGGATCATGGAGCACATCGAGGAAGCCGGCGTTCACTCCGGCGACAGCGCCTGTTCGATCCCGCCGTGGTCGCTCGGTCAAGAAACCATCGCCGAGCTGCGCCGCCAGACCGCGGCGCTCGCGCGCGAATTGAACGTCGTGGGCCTAATGAATGTCCAGTTCGCCATCCAGGCCGGACAAATCTACGTACTCGAAGTCAATCCGCGCGCCAGCCGCACCGTGCCCTTCGTCGCCAAGGCGATGGGCATTCCCGTCGCGGCGATAGCCTCGCGCGTCATGGCGGGCGAAGCGCTCTCGTCGTTCAAGCTCAAGGAAGAAGCTCCCAAGCACATGTCGGTCAAGGAAGCCGTGATGCCCTTCGCGCGCTTTCCCGGCGTCGATGTCGTGCTCGGCCCCGAAATGAAATCGACCGGCGAAGTCATGGGCATCGACAAAACCTTCGAACGCGCCTTCGCCAAAAGCCAAATCGCGGCGGGCTTAACGCTGCCCGACGCCGGCACCGTCTTCATCTCCGTGCGGGACGACGACAAACAGGCGATCATCGCCCCGGCGCGCAAGCTGATCGAAATGGGCTTCAAGATCGTCGCCACCGGCGGCACGGCCACGCTGCTGATCGAGCAGGGCCTCGCCATCACACGCATCAACAAGGTCTATGAGGGCCGCCCCCACATCGTTGATGCGATGAAAGACGGCGCTATCGAACTCGTGTTCAATACCACCGAGGGCGCTCAAGCTTTAAAGGACTCGCTTTCGATCCGCCGCACCGCCTTGATGCAAAAGATCCCCTATTACACCACCATCGCGGGCTCATTGGCCGCGGTGCAGGCAATCGCCGCCCTACGCACCTCGACGCTGGATGTGGCGCCGCTTCAGTCCTACGCTCGTTAACCCCTTGAATATGAAAGATTCATTGCGGCGGACAGACCCTAGTCCGACCTTGAAATTTTGAGCGATTAGGCTTAGTATTCGTCCGTGCGCTGAATGTTGGGGATGCGTCCTCCGTGCACACGCCACCGAGCCTCCGGCGAGCGACTTTAGAGAATTTTTCAGGCCTTGGCGGTTCAACCACCAAGGCCGCTTGAATTTGTTGTCCTTCGACAACCATCGAGAAGACAGAGCAAGACTATGGAAAAAATACCAATGACCGCCCCGGGCTTCGCCGCCCTCGAAGCCGAAGTCAAACACCTGAAATCGGTGGAACGCCCCGCCGTAATCCGCTCGATTTCCGAAGCGCGTGCCCACGGCGACCTGTCGGAAAACGCCGAGTATCATTCGGCCAAGGAACGCCAAAGTTTCATCGAGGGCCGCGTCATGGAACTCGAAGACAAAATCTCGCGCGCCCAGGTGATCGACGTTGCGAAACTCTCCGGCAAGGTGGTGAAGTTCGGCGCGACGGTGACGCTGATCGACGAAGACACCGATCAAAAGGCCAAGTACCAAATCGTCGGCGACCTCGAAGCCGACTTCGCCAAGGGCCGCATCTCGATCTCCTCGCCCTTGGCCCGCGCCCTGATCGGAAAATCCTCCGGCGACAGAGCGGAAGTCAACACGCCCTCGGGCGGCCGCTCGTACGAAATTACGAAGGTGGAATTCAAGTAGCCTGTGGTGCGTACAAACAGGCAAAGGGCGGCCGATTGTGCCGCCTTTGCTGTTTCAAACCTCGACCGGCACGCCGGGCTCGCGCTTCGACGGCCTGATCGTCAGCGCCGTTTTGACCGAGGCCACGTTCTTGGCCGCGGTCAGTTTCTCGGTGACGAAACTCTGCCATTCGCTCAGATCCCGCGCCGCGCATTTGAGCACAAAGTCGGTTTCGCCCGACATCATGTAGCACTCCCGCACGATCGGCCATTCGCCGACCTGCGTCTCGAAGGCACGCAAATCGGGCTCGGCTTGGCTGTTAAGGCCCACGAAGGCGAACGCCATCACTTCGTAGCCCAGAACCTTGGGGTCCAGATCCGCGTGATAGCCGCGGATGAACCCCGCTTGCTCCAGCGCGCGCACCCGCCGTAAACAGGGTGGTGCCGAAATCTTGGCCCGCTGCGACAACTCCACGTTGGTGATGCGGCCTTCGGCCTGAAGCTCGTGGAGGATCCGCCGGTCGATAGCGTCGAGTTTGATGCGCTGCATGCCCGATCCGAATTGGGTCAGATTATTTCGTGCGAGCGTTCTACCCCGGTTGGCGTTAGGTTTCAGCAATAAAATTACGGGATCGCGAAATACTGTGAATGAACCAGCCGTGGAAAACGTCACCTGGGCAATAACCGACGGCCGCGCCGGCATGGCCGGCCAAGCACGCGGTTTGGCCGACGCCCTCGGCCTGCCGGTCGTGGTCAAATCCGTTCACCCACGCCTTCCCTGGACGGTCTTGCCGGTCGCACACTGGCCGTTTCCCTTTGCCTCACTGGCGGTCCGCAGCGATCGTTTGCAGCCTCCCTGGCCCCGCCTCGCCATCGGTTGCGGTTGGCGCGCGATCCCCTACATCCTGGCAATAAAACGCGCTTCGGCCGGGCGCACGTTTACCATCCAACTTCAACACCCGCGCATCGAGCCCAAACACTTCGATCTTGTCGTGCCGCCCGAACACGATGGCTTGAGCGGTGCGAATGTCGTCGCGATCGTCGGTAGCCCTAACAGCGTGACGCGCGCCAAACTCGACCGTTCGGCGCAAAAGTGGTCGATGCAATTTGCCAATCTCCCCAAGCCGAGCGTCGCGGTGCTCATCGGCGGGGCCAGCAAATCCCATCGCTTCACCGACGACGACGCCCGACAGCTTGCCGGACAATTGAAGGACCTCGCCGCGCAGGGCGTCTCCATCATGGCGACGACCTCGCGACGCACCGGAGAATCTCAAACGCGCATCATTCGGGCCGCGCTCGCAGATACCGGCGCCTATGTGTGGAATGGTCACGGCGACAATCCCTATTTCGGCTTGCTCGCGCTCTGCGATGCGATTCTGGTGACATCGGAATCGACGAACATGGTCGTCGAGGCGGCAGCGACGGGAAAACCGGTCTACGTCGTCGATATCCCCGGCGGCGATCCGAAATTCGACCGCCTGCATGCAAGCTTGAGAGACCGAGGAATTGCTCGGCCCTTTGCCGGCAAAATCGAGCAATGGACCTACCCGCCGTTGAACGAAACGGAGCGTGTGGCCCAGATAATCCGCGGCAAAGCCGGCCTATCCCCTTGAGGTAAACCGCGCGTGATCGGCCCTGCACTTGCAGCCGGGGTTTGCTCATCCCTATATGGCCCAAAGAGGAGCGCGGCGCTTCGGCCCGCGAATGTCATTGCGCATGTCCAAGACGACCCACACGAAGGTACTGATCCTGGGTTCGGGGCCGGCCGGTTACACGGCCGCGATCTACGCCACGCGCGCCATGCTCGAGCCGCTGGTTGTCGCAGGCCTTCAGCCCGGCGGGCAAATGACGATCACCACAGACGTCGAAAACTATCCGGGCTTCGCCGAAACGATCCAAGGCCCCTGGCTGATGGAGCAGATGAAAGCGCAAGCCGAACATGTCGGGACGAAATTCGCCGACGACGTGATCGTCAATGCCGATTTGAAAGCGCGCCCGTTCCGCCTGACCGGCGACAGCGGCACGATCTACACCTGCGACGTGCTGATCGTCGCCACCGGCGCTCAAGCCCGCTGGCTGGGCCTGCCGTCGGAAGAGACCTTCAAGGGCCACGGCGTCTCTGCCTGCGCCACCTGCGACGGCTTTTTCTACCGCGGCAAGGACGTCTCCATCGTCGGCGGCGGCAACACCGCGGTCGAGGAAGCGCTGTTCCTGACCAATTTCGCAAACTCGGTAACGCTCATCCATCGCCGCGACACGTTGCGCGCCGAAAAAATGCTGCAACAACGCTTGTTCTCTCACCCGAAAATCAAAGTCGTCTGGGACACCGCGGTCGACGAAGTGACGGGGACGAACGCACCCAAATCGGTCACCGGCATCAAGCTACGCAATACGCGCACCGGCGCGCTCACCGAGGCGGCGACCGACGGGCTGTTCGTCGCAATCGGTCATGTACCGGCGACTGAGTTGTTTAAAGGCCAGATCGACATGGACGTCGAAGGTTACATCCTGACGAAGCACGACTCGACCGCCACCACCATCCCTGGCGTGTTCGCGGCCGGCGACGTCAAAGACAAAATCTTCCGCCAAGCCGTCACGGCGGCCGGCATGGGCTGCATGGCGGCCCTTGAAGCCGAAAAATATCTCGCCCATCACGAAATGCTGAAAGCGGCGGCGGAATGATGCGCTTGGGCTTCCGATGACGATGGATCTCGACAGACTGCGTGTGTTCCACGCGGTCGCGACGGCCGGCAGCCTGACCCATGCGGGCGAACAGCTCGACCTCAGCCAATCGGCCGCCAGCCGCCAAATCAGCGCGCTGGAAGAAGAACTCAAAGTCCAGCTTTTCTCGCGCCACGCGCGCGGCTTGATCCTGACCGAACAAGGCGAACGTCTTTACGAGACGACGAAACAGATTTTCGAGCAACTTCAGCGTACGACGGACGACCTGCTCGACAGCCGCGAGGCGCCGCGCGGCGACTTGCGCGTGACCGCAACCATCGGCATCGGCTCATACTGGCTGGCGCCGCGGCTGCGCAAATTCACCGACCTATATCCCGACATTCGCGTTCATCTGATTCTGCACGACGGCGAACTCGACCTCATCCATCGCGAGGCCGACGTCGCGCTGCGCATGCGCCAGCCCGTCCAAGCCGACCTGATTCAGCGCAAGCTGTTCGACGTGCACTATCATGTTTACGGCTCGCCCGATTACGTTGCCCGCAAGCAGGAGCCCAACGGCATCGGCGATCTCGACCGCCACAACGTCATCGTCTACGGCGAAGCGCCGTCGGAGTTGAGCAAGGTCAATTGGTTGGCCGAAGTCGGGCGCAAGTCCGGCGACCCGCGCCCGGCGGCCCTTTACGTCAACAACATCATTGCCATGGGCAAGGCGATCGAAATGGGCATCGGCATCGGCGCGCTGCCCGATTATTTCGCGTACATGAACGACAAGCTCGTGCGTTTGATGTGCGATACGCCGGGACCGAATTACGAGGTTTACTTGTGTTATCCTGAATCGCTGCGCGGCTTGAAACGCGTCGCCGTTTTCAGGGATTTCCTCGTATCACAAGCCCGCGATTGGGCATTTTAGCGCTTCCCACCACCTTGAGACCACGCGCCTCGCTTCCTATCTGAATATTACCGGGGCGGTCTCCCCCAGACACTCTCCCGGCGCCAGGAACACCCCTCCCTGGCAATGAGCCGCCGATGCTTCCCCCAAGGCACCGGCTAGGCGTAACGAAGCCGGACCGCTCAACAACCCGAGCGGTCCGGCTTTCTATTTGCAGCCCGAGGGCCTCAGCACGCGCTTGCTCGATGCCGGCGATTTCGCCAAGAATTTCGCATTGCGCGTCGGACGAGGCGCCAAGTCGCCGCGGCAATTGGGACAAGCGCCCTTCAGCACGCGCGTCGCGCAATCGTCGCAGAACGTGCACTCGAACGAGCAGATCATCGCCCCCGATTGCGTCGGCGGCAAATCGCGATCGCAGCATTCGCAGTTTGGTCTCAATTCAAGCATCGCGCAAATCCGTAGCTGCAACAAAAAAAATGGCCAACCGTTCGAATGCAACGCGATCGTCCTCGTCGAACCTGGCAAACAGAGGACTGTCGAGATCGAGCACGCCGCGAACGACGCCGTTCTTGATCAGCGGCACGACCAATTCGGAATTCGATGCCGAATCGCAGGCGATATGGCCGGGAAACGCATGGACATCGTCGACCAGGATGGACGCGCGCGTCGCCGCCGCTGTCCCGCACACGCCCTTACCCATCGCGATACGAACGCAGGCCGGCTTGCCCTGAAAGGGCCCCAACACCAACTCGCCGCCCTTCAAGAAGTAAAACCCCGCCCAATTGAGATCGGGCACCAGCGTCCAAATCAGCGCAGCGATATTCGCGGCATTGGCGATCAGGTCGCGCTCGCCCTCGAGTAGCCCGCGCGCCTGACGCGCGAGCTCGTCATGGATTTCGGCTTTGCTGCCCGAGAGTTTTTCGACGGCGAACATACACGCTCTCAGTGAGTGCCGCCGAACGCCTCCTTGCCCCAAAGCTCTTCAAGGCGTGCGTCGCGACCGCAGTTGAACCGATAGAAATTATAGCGCACCGGGTTGGTTTTGTAATAATCCTGATGATACGCCTCGGCCGCATAAAATGGCCCCGCCGCCGCGATCTCGGTCACGATCGGTTGCTTGAACCGTCCCGATTTATCGAGCGCCGCCTTCGACGCTTGCGCCGCCCTCATCTGAGCCTCGCTCGTCGTGAAGATCGCGGTGCGGTATTGATTGCCGTAGTCGCAAAACTGCGCCTCCCGCGTCAGCGGATCGACATTGCGCCAAAACACATAAAGCAGCTTGTCGTAGCTCACGCGTTTCGGATCGAACACGATCTTCACCGCCTCGGCATGACCGCTGTCGCCGGAGGACACTTCGTTATAGCTCGGCTTGGCCTTCGCGCCTCCGATATAGCCTGACGTCGTCGAGATCACGCCCGCCACCTTGTCGAAATCGGATTCGACGCACCAAAAACATCCGCCGGCAAAGATCGCGACCTCCGTGCCGGGCGCCACCGCCGCCGGCGCTTCGGCACGCGCGCCGGGAACCGAGTGTTCCACCCGCAAACCGAACACGGCAAGGCCCGCGACCGCCGCGAGCGTCAACACTCGCACAACGCCGAAAGTCCGTTTCATCTGATCCGCCGTTCAGGCCGAGGCCGGTTTGAATTTCATCGCAACGCCGTTCATGCAGTAGCGCAAACCCGTAGGCGCCGGCCCGTCCTCGAACACATGGCCCAAATGCCCGCCGCAGCGCCGGCAATGCACTTCGGTCCGTGTTGAAAAGAACGAGGTGTCGACCGACGTGCCGATCGCCTTCGGCAGTGGTTGCCAAAAACTCGGCCAACCAGTGCCGCTGTCGTATTTGGCGGCCGAGGAATACAGCGCCAAATCGCAGCCGGCACAATGAAACATGCCGTTGCGCTTTTCATCGTCGAGCGCACTGGTTCCCGCGCGTTCCGTGCCGTGATCGCGCAAGACATAGAACTGCGCAGGCGTCAAAATCCGCCGCCATTCGCCTTCGCTCTTGGTGACCTCGAATTTGGCGCCGCTCGCCGCTTGCGAGCGCGAAAGCCCGAATGCAGCGCCCAAAGCGGCCACGCCACCGCCCATCAGAATTCGACGATCGACCATGAGGAAACTCCTGTTGCCGCGGGTTGATACGCGCGCGAAGACCCCACGGACCAATCACGGAGGCGCGAGGAGGCACAAGGCCCCTCGCCCAAAGTGGCAAAGCTCAGGCCGCGTGCGCCTGCGCCCGGGTCGCAACCGCTTGTTCCGCCAACTTGCCAGTCAATTCGGCAAGATGATCGAACTTGTAAGTGAACGTAGATGCCCCCTGCGTCGCCGAACGCAGTTCGATGATGAAATGCTGCAGCTCGGATTCCGGAATATACGCCTGCACCGCATCCCAACCCGGCCACCCCGGCCGCCCGTCGAACCCGAGCAGCTGCCCGCGCTTGCCGGTGATGATCTGATTGATCCGCGAGGTGTGATCGGCCGGTGTATAGACCTCGACCGCCATGACCGGTTCCAGCAACACCGGCGAGCAATTGACCATGCCCTCCGACATGCCGACGCGCGCCGCCATCTGAAACGCCGCGTCGCTCGAATCGACGCTGTGATAGCTGCCGTCGGTCAACGTCACCGCGACGTCGACGACCGGAAAGCCGAGCGGCCCCTTGTGCAAATAATCGCGTACACCTTTCTCGACCGAGGGGATGAATTGGCGCGGCACCACGCCACCCGAAATCTTGTCGATGAACTCGAAGCCGGCGCCGCGCGGTTGCGGCTTTATTTGGATGACGATGTCGCCGAACTGCCCGTGCCCGCCGGATTGTTTCTTATGCCGCCCGCGCTGCTCGGTCGGTTTTCGGATCGTCTCGCGATAGCCGACATGCGGCAGGCCGGTCGTAAGCTTCAGGCCGAACTTGCGCTCGGTCCGCGCCAGCGCCGTTTTCAAATGCACCTCGCCCTGGCCCGCCAAAACCGACTCGTGCATCTCGGCCACTTGCTCGAAAAAGATACCGGGATCTTCTTCGCGCAACTTGGCGATCGCACTCGACAATTTGACGTCGTCGTTCCGGTTCGCCGCCTTGATCGACATTTTGTAGACTGGCGGCAAAACCTCGGCCCGCTTGAGCGGCTTGATCGCCCGCGGTGCCGCCAGCGTGTCGCCGGTATGCGCCTTTTCCAACCGTCCGATGGCAACAAGATCGCCGGCGCCGGCGCCCGGTATCTTCGTCGGCTTGTCGCCTTGCATGGAAAACAGACCGGAGACGCGCTCCTCGCTGCCTTCGCTGTTCGACAACGTCGCGCCGTCCTTCAAAATGCCGCGCAACACCCGCGCCAACGACAGCTTGCCGCCCGCCGCGTGGAACGTCTTGACGACCTGAACCACCGGATCGTCGGCGGCGCCTTCAAGCCCTTGCCGTTTCGCCGTGCGCCCTACATCGGGAACTTCATGGCGCAACGCCTTGAGCAGACGCCGCACGCCGTTGTCGCGCTCGGCCGAACCCAGCAGCACCGGCACGATCAAACCGTCGGCCAGCTCGCGCGCCAGGTCGGCGAATATCTCGTCGCGCGGCGGCTCGATATCCGACAACAATTCTTCCATCAAGTGATCGTCGTAGTCGGCGAGCTTTTCCAGCATTTGATAGCGCGCTTCGTGCTCGCGGTCGGTCATGTCGGAGGGAATGGACACCACCTCCGACGCCGCGTGCTCGCGATAAACGAAGGCGCGCTCCAGCGCCAGATCGACGAAGCCGGTGACGACCCCGTCCTTCCAGATCGGAACTTGCCGCAAAACCAGCGGCCGAACCGACGCCGGCTGCAGCGCCGCGAGCAGATCGCGAATGCGCCCCTGCGCCTTGTCGACTTTGTTGATGAACAGGAAGTGCGGGATGCCGAGATCCGAGAGCCGCTTCAACAGCGGCTGCAACAGCGCGGCCTTGGCCGGATCGGGCTCGGCGACTACGACGGCCGCGTCCACCCCCGTCAAGGCATTTAAGGTTTCCTGCTGAAATTCGATCGAGCCCGGACAATCGAGAAAACTGAAATGGTCGTCGAGAAAGAGGGCGGTTGCGGCCGAGATTTCGACGCTCATCACCCGCTCGCGCGCTTCCGGCGATGCGTCGCCGACGGTGTTCTTCTGGGCCTGGCTGCCTTTGCGCGTGATGGCGCCGGTCGCCCACAACATGCTTTCGAGCAGCGTGGTCTTGCCGCTGCCCTGAGGTCCGACCAGGGCCACGCAACGCGGCCCATGTCCCCCCTTTCCGTTCTTGTCTGCCATGAGGTCGCTCCCTAAAAGCCCGGGGGCGCAACCAACGCGAAAGGCACGCCCTAGACGAAACCGGGCGCCCTCACGTTTCAACGGAATGGCCCGAAGCGCAAGCGAAAAAGCGCTTAACGCAGGCCCGCGCAGAATCTTTGTATCCGCTCGCACGCTTTTTCCAGCACATCGTCGGATGTCGCATAGGAAATGCGGAAGTGCGGCGACAGCCCGAACGCCGCGCCGTGCACGACCGCGACGCCTTCGGCCGCCAACAACTCGGCGGCGAAATCCTCGTCGTTGCGGATAACGTTGCCCGAGGGCGCCGCCTTGCCGATCGTGCCCGCGCACGACGGGTACACGTAGAACGCACCCTCCGGCGACGGGCACGTGATGCCCTTGGCCTGATTGAGCATCGAGACCACGAGGTCGCGCCGTTTCTGGAAGATGGCGGTGCGCGGTTTGATGAAATCTTGCGTCCCGGTCAGCGCCTCGACCGCAGCCCATTGGCTGACCGAGGTCGCCATGCTCGTCGATTGCGACTGCACCGCGGCCATCGCCTTGATCAACGGTTCCGCCGCGCCACAATAGCCGATGCGCCAGCCCGTCATCGAATAGGCCTTCGAACAGCCGTTCATTGTCAGCGTGCGCGGATAAAGCCGCGGCTCGACCTGCGCGATCGTCACGAACTTGAAGTCGTCGTAGAGAATGTGCTCGTACATGTCGTCGGTCAAAACCCACACATGCGGGTGGTCGAGCAACACGGCGGCGAGCGCCTTCAGATGCGCCGCGGTGTAGGCAGCCCCCGTCGGATTCGCCGGCGCGTTCAGCATCACCCACTTCGTCTTCGGCGTGATCGCCTTCGCCAGTTGCTCCGGCGTGATGCGAAACCCGTTCGCCTCGGCGGCCTGAATGACCACCGGCGTCGCGCCGCACAGCTGAACGATCTCCGGATAACTGACCCAATACGGCGCCGGGATCACGACCTCGTCGCCCGCGTTCAAGGTCGCCATGAACGCATTGAAGATGATCGCCTTGCCGCCCGGCGCGACCAGAGTCTGCGACGGCTTATACTCAAGCCAGTTCTCGCGGAAAAACTTGTCGCTGATCGCCTTGCGCAGTTCGGGAATGCCTTCGACCGCGGTGTAGCGCGTCTCGTTGCGCTCGATCGCGCGAAACGCCGCTTGCTTGATGTTGTCGGGCGTCGGGAAGTCGGGCTCGCCTGCGCCCAGGCCGATTACGTCTCGCCCTTGCGCAATCAGATCGCGCGCTTTTTGCGACACCGCAATCGTGGCCGAGGGTTTGATCCGCCCCAAGGCCTTCGACAGAAATCCAGCAGGCAGCGAAGAAGAGCCGCTCATCAATTTGTCCATTCCCGGAATGAGACAAGCTTTTAGCAGATTCGTTTCCGGGCCCACAAACCCTCGCAGGTGCGACGTGATCACCGGTTAAGCCTTCCTTAGCGCCGCAGGGCGAGACTTGGCGCCCGATCAAGACCACGGACAAGAAACGGAGGCGGCCATGCACAAGCCGCGCACCATCGCCTTCATCGCAGCGCTTGCACTGACTTGGGCTTCAGCCTGCGGAAATTCGCAGGCCCCGCAGGGCCGCTGGGAAGGCTTTTCCCAATCGTCGGAATGGCTCGTCGCCGTCCGCCTGCAGGTCGATCCGGGCAACACGATCCATTCGACGGCGCTTTCGGTCAGCATCGACGGCGTCTCCCTGCCCCGCCGGCTGGAATTGACCCGCAAGATCAAACGGACCCTGATCGAACAATGGCCGGCGGCCGTGTTGGGAAAGATCGACTACAAAAACAAGACGCTGACCAAGGCGGGGGGCGTTGCACCGCTGTTCGTCTTCGATCCGAAGTCGGGAGCGATGACGTTCCATTTCTACGCGGGCGGCAAGTTGACCGAGAAGATCAAGCTCTACCCGGTGAAATTCTTCCCGGACTCCGCCTAAAGCGCCCCTCGGGCAATCCGGCACAGTTGGCAACCAGCTCCGGTTGCGGCAAGTATTGCGAATCAATCAAACGTGGCCGATCGATCGACCCAAACGAATGAAGCGCCTGCTGATAGTAACGGGGATCACCTGTCTCGGCCTCGTCGTGGTCGCGTGCAGCGGCTCGGCCGCGGGCTCTTGCGCGTCGGCCGAAGACGCCGCCGCGAAAGTGACGGCGCTGGCCGACGATTTGAAGAGGGCCCAAGACAGCGGCAAGTTGAATACCGTCCAGGCAGGCGAAATCGGCGCCCAGATGTTGAACGCCGGCGTGAAATACGGCAGCGAAAAGAACCACCGCTCCTACTGTGAAGCCATGGAAAACATCCGCAAATCGGCGGGACTCTGAGCGATAGCCCACCACCTCGCACGCCCAAGACCTTGCAGCCGCAGCGCGCCGCCTGCTACGAAGCGGTTCAGCCAAACTCCACCGCGCAAATTGAGGGCAATCCCGTGACGACCAAGCTCTTCCCGATTGCCGCAATCATCGCTTCGTTGCTGCCGCTGGCGGCGTGCGTGGATCCCGCCGAACGGGCGGACGTGGGGCAATCGCCGTTAGTCAGACCGCCGATGATGAACACCAGACCCGCCACGTTCCAATGCGCCGACTCCGGCCGCGTCGTCGTCCGGCCTTTGGGCGAGGACGGGCGCGCGATCGTTCTTGCCTTCTTCAATCGGGAAGTGAATTTGAAATCGGTCCAGGCCACCGAAGGTCAAAAATACTCCGACGGCGAAACCGTGTTCTGGATGAACGGGGAGAACGCAACGCTGTTGCGCGCCGGCGAAGAAGAACCGGAATCCTGCGAGAAGTAAGTTTCCGCCGTTACTCGATCGCAATATAGACGTTGGTCAGAAGTTCGGCATCCGCGGTCTCGCCCGGGTCGCTGACATATTCTTCCCACGCGATCGTCTTTTCCTTGAGGTTGTTCGCTTTGGTATAGGCGTGAATCCGCTCATAGGCAGGCGCCATCGAATTGTAGGGCCCCTTGTGGGTCAACTTCACCACGCGGCCTGCATAAGACTGGCCGACCATCACGCCGTCGGCTTCCGCGACCGCCTTATCCGGCTTGGCGTCCAGCGGCATCGCCGCATCGAACACCCAATCGCCGTCGGCGCTGTGCGAAATCGTAATCGCAAGCGGCGCACCCGCGACGTTCAGATTGTTCGCCATCCCGTAGTTCAACAGCTTTTGATACGCCGCACCGAGTGCCGCCGAGATCGCCGCGCCGTCGGAAGCCTTGGCACTTGAACGCGTCAAGATGATCGGACGCGCCGCGGCCATGGCGATTTCCGGCCCCTTGTTGGGATCGGCTGCCGCGGCCATCGGTATATTCGGCGGCGCCGCACCGCCCGGCGACGCCAGCGCCGAGTCGGTTGCCGCGTGCGCTTGCGCCTCGACCAACTGCTTCAGATTTGCCAGGCCCTCCTCGTAGTCCTTGCCGATCCACGTGTCGAACATCAAACCCATGTAGCGCGCGACCGGATTCATCCCAACATCCGTATCCATGCTCCACGAGACCTTCGTGCCGCCTTCGGCGGTTGCAAATTGGAACGCAGCTGTGGCGGTCCCTTGCTGTCCAAAATCGAGTTTGGTCTTGATCGTCTTGAACGCGACGCTCTCGACGATTTCCTGGCTGCCCTCGCCTTCGCTCGCGCTGCTCCACTTCAGCTTGGCGCCTTCGCCCGACGGCGGTCCTTCGAAGGACAGCACCATCTTCGGATCCCGCTTGTACCAGGGTCCCCATTCCTTGGCCCGCGTCAGATCATTGACGATTGCAAACACCTGATCGGGCGCCGCCGCGATGACGGTCGAGCGTTCCACATGCACCTGTTGCGGCAGCACGAAGGCAACGCCAACCACGACCGCAATGAAGGCAACCACACCAATGACGATATTCCGGACCATTCAAACCTCCATGAGGCGGGCGCCCGGAGGAACAATGAAAACTGATCCGCAGGGCCCAGACTCAAGTATAAGCCCAGGCATCTTAGCATTTTTCGTGCGGCCGTACGTGCATGCGTGCAACAGGTCGCGACGTAAAATCGGGAGTTGCGGACCAATGCCCAGACTCGTAGCCCTAATTTGCATGATTTTGGCGCCGTTGGCGCTGGCCGCCTGTGAGTCGCCGCCGGTCAATCGCGACGCGTCGAAACCTCTCACGGTCGCCGCTCGCGTCGATTTGGAGCGCTATCTTGGCCGCTGGTACGAAGTGGCGCGGTTCCCGAACAGTTTCGAACGCGATTGCTTTGCTGTCACGGCAACCTACAGCCGCAATCGAGACGGTTCGGTCGGCGTGATGAACCGTTGCCGCAAAGGCGGCGTCGACGGACCTGAAGAAATCGCTGACGGCACGGCGACCGTGGTTGACGGGGTATCGAACGCAAAACTCAGTGTCACGTTCTTCTGGCCGTTCTCGGGCGACTATTGGGTGCTGGAGGTCTCGCAGGATTATCAATGGGCGCTCGTCGGCGAGCCCAGCGGCCGCTTCCTTTGGATCCTCTCCAGATCGCCCCAACTTGACGGCGGCACGCGCGCGAGCTTGATCGGTAAATTGAAAGCACAAGGCTACAATACCGACGCGCTCTACTGGACGCCGCAACCGGCGGCGTAATCGTCCTTGACGCCCGGTTTCTTGGCCTCCCCGAATCGGGCCATAGTGGCCCCATGACGATTTGGGGCTGGTTTTTTCTGGGTGCTGGCAGTTGGGCCTTGGCCGTGGCGCTCAAGGTTGCGGCCGATGTCGTGGTCCAGCGCACCGCCAAGGTCGAGTTTCGCGACTGGCTGGCCGCCACGCTCTCGGGGCTCTGGTCGGCTGTTTGCGAATTGGGCTTGGCCGCTTTCGCCTTCTGGTACTGGAGCGCCAGCTTCTCCGACGCCTTGATCCTGGCCCTCGGCGCCGCGCTCGCCGAATTCGTCGTTCTGTTGCCGGCCGCCGTCAGCGCCAACTGGACCAAGAAGCAGCCCAAGACGAAAGAAGCCGCCGGTTGGAATGCGTTCTTCGCCGAGCGCGGCGTGGCCGCCGCCAATCATCTGGCCGCGCGCGGCCTCATGTGGCTGGGCATCGGCGGCTCTGCCGGACTTGCCGCAGTGGGCAGCGCGTTAGGTTTGTTCGCCGTCTCCGAAGGCATCCAAGCCTATGGTCAAGCCAAGGAATGGGACTGGCTGAACCGCAAAATCCTGTCGTCGTTCTTGATGTTCCAGCTCGTCGTTGTGGGGCTGCAGATCGGCCTCCTCGTCATGTGGTCGGCCCGTCCTTAATGCCCGTCCCATACTGGCACCAAACCGCCGCCGGAAGTTGAGGAAGCGTTAAGGCGTTTCACCTAGCCTTCGGTCTTGAGCGCAACCTTCCCTGGTGCCACCCGTGGATCGCGAGATCGTCTATGCCATTGTTGCCGCCGTGGCCGGCATGGCCATCGTCGGCAATCTGATGCTGGCGCCGCAAGCTTCCGCGCCGCGGCCGGAGCAACACACCTACGCGACCGAAGACATCCGATACAAATTGCAGCAGAGCGACGCGAAGAAGAAACACAAAACCCGCACCCAAACGCCCGCTCCCGAAAAGCTGGCGCCGGCGGGCTCGACCCGCAGCGGCGGCCGAGACGGCAACCCCAGCGACGAAGTGCAGGAAGAACCCTCGTTGTCGGAAGAAGCCGAGGCCGAAGAACCGCCGCTCGACTAGCGCCCTCGCAGGCCGACACAAAACGCCCTAAGCTAACCCTCGCTGGACCGATATCCAAGGAGGCAGCCATCTCGTCAGCATCGCAAGACGATCCGTGCATGACCGTGCGCCGCATGCGCTTTCCTTATCCCGACGCCTTGAAGGCCTGGTGGAATGCCGCGCGTCCCGAGTTCAGCCACGTCGTCAATGCGGCCTCCCTCGGCATGCCTTATCTCGAACCCTATCTGATCGAGACGATGCGCCAAGCAAAGGCACGCATCACCAACCCGCAGCTCTTGAACGACGTCGATCTCTATATCGGCCAGGAATCCACTCACTTCCGCCAACATCAGCAATTCAACAAGCGTCTCGCCGGCTTCGGCTACAACGCCGTCACCGGCATGGAAGACATCCTGAAGAACGACTACGAAGCGCTCGCGCGCACGCGCTCGTTCACTTTCAACATCGCCTATGCCGAGGGTTTCGAAGCAATGGCCCTGACCATCGGCCACATGCTGGTGCAGGATCGCGAATTCCTGTTTCGCGACGCTGACCCGGCGGTGTCCTCGCTCGTCCTTTGGCACTTCGTCGAAGAGATCGAACACAAATGCGCCACCTATGACGTCTTCAAGGCGCTCGACGGCCGCTATCGCTGGCGCATCTACGGCCTGCTCTACGCCATGATCCATATCATGGCCCGCACGCGACAAGGCTACCGCGCCATGCTGATCGAGGATGGCCGGTGGTTCAATTGGCGCTCGCGCTTCGCGCTCTACAGCCTGCTCGTGCGCATCTTCGCCCAACTGACGCCGCGCCTGTTGCGCGTCATGCGTCCCGGTTACGACCCGCGCGAAGTCCCCGACCCGCAATGGGTGACCGAATGGCGCCGCCTGCACCGTGAGGACCACGGAAACCTCGGCGAACTCGACACCGGCAAACTCTCCTCGCCCACGCCAATCCCTCGCGCCGCTTGAAGGAAGATCCATGACCCCGATGCCCGAACGCTTGCGCGCGCTGTTGTTTCTGAACGGCATCGGCCTGTTCTGCTTCGCCGTCTTCGTCGGCTGGCATTGGTTCTTTGCCCTGTTGGGCGAGATCGTCTTGTGGCCGGTGATCCCCGCCATCGACCTCCAAGTCCCCGGCGACGAGCGCGCTTGGCGCATGGTCCACATGGAGGCGATCACCCAAGGCCTGCTGCTGATGGCGCTCGGCCTTGGCGGCAGGTTCCTTCACCTCAGCGCCCTGCACCACCGCGTCTTCTTCTGGAGCGCCATCGTCACGACATGGTTGTTCACGCTTCCCACCTATTTCCACGCCATGCTCGGCACGAGAGGCCTAGCCTTCGGCGGCGGCCCCTTCAAATCCGGCCTCGCCAACGACATCCTCTACCTGATCGGCTGGCCGCCTGTGATCGCGGTGCATGTGATGCTGGCGCTCGCGGTGATAGGCGTATGGCGGTATGTTCGAGTGGGGTCTGAGAAAGCCTGAACCAAGGGAGCGAGCGATCATGCGCATGATTTCATTGGCTCTTGCCGCCGCCCTCGCGCTGAGTGCCTGCGAACAGCAAAACGTTACGCACAACGAGATCGGCTACGGCGTCACCGGTGTGGCCCCAAACGACACGCTGGCGATGCGCGCGGCGCCCGATGCGAGCGCGACGATGGTCGGCGCCATTCCTCATACTGGCGAAGGGATCGTGGCGGCAGGAGGCACGACGCCCGGCGGCTGGTCCGACGTCGCATACAATGGCAAGCGCGGCTGGGTGAAAGCGCGATTCTTGGGGATAGGTAACGACCCCAGCACGAGGCTTCCCGCCCTGCTCGAGTGCCTGGGCACGGAACCCTTCTGGCGCATTACGCTGTCGCCGGGCGCAGCGCGCGCCGAACTCATGTTCGTTGAACGCGATTACGACTTCCGCCTGACGCACGCCGCCTCCGCGATGGGCCGTAGCGACATTTGGACCGTCAAGGGCACCGGCGGACAATCCGAGATGTCGCTGACCGTCAAGCGCGAATCGTGCAGCGACGGCATGTCCGACACCAACTATCCCTATTCCACCGTCGCGCGCGTCCCGGGTGCCGACCTCATCGCCGGCTGCTGCCGCCCGCACCAGCCGCGTTAGCGCGGACCACAAGTTGCTCTATCGCCAGACGAGCTAGTAAACTCGTCCCCATGCCAGCTAAACCCAAGCCCCCCGGCCTCGCCGAAGCGCCGGCCGCGATGTTCGTGCCGCACAAGCCCGCGCGCCCGGAGAAATCCGAGGGCGGCAGGCGCTTCAAGGTCGTCTCCGACATGACGCCCAAGGGCGATCAGCCGGCCGCGATCAAGGAACTTGTCGCGGGCATCAAGGCGAACGACCGCGATCAAGTCCTGCTCGGTGTCACGGGCTCTGGCAAGACCTTCACGATGGCCAAGGTCATCGAGGCGACGCAGCGCCCCGCGCTCATCCTCGCGCCGAACAAAACGCTCGCCGCCCAGCTCTACAGCGAAATGAAAAGCTTCTTCCCCGAAAACGCGGTCGAGTATTTCGTCAGCTATTACGATTACTACCAGCCCGAAGCCTACGTGCCCCGCACCGACACCTATATCGAAAAGGAATCCTCGATCAACGAACAGATCGACCGCATGCGCCACTCAGCGACCCGCTCGGTGCTAGAGCGCGACGACGTCATTATCGTCGCCTCCGTCTCGTGCATTTACGGTATCGGCTCGGTCGAAACCTACACCGCGATGACGTTTTCGGTCGAAACCGGAAAACGCATTTCGCGCAACGAGCTGCTCGCCAATCTCGTCGCCCTGCAATACCGCCGCAACGACGCCAGCTTCACCCGCGGCGCCTTCCGCGTCCGCGGCGACACGGTGGAATTGTTCCCTGCCCACTACGAAGACAGCGCCTGGCGCATCACATTGTTCGGCGACGAAGTGGAAACGATCCAGGAATTCGATCCGCTGACCGGGCAAAAGACCGGCGAACTCGACGCGATCAAAGTCTACGCCAACTCGCACTACGTTACCCCGCGCCCGACCCTGACCCAGGCGATGAAGGGCATCAAAGAGGAACTGCGCGTCACCCTCGACGCCTTCCAGCGCTCCGGCAAGTTGATCGAGGCCCAGCGCATCGAACAACGTACCCTGCTCGATCTCGAAATGATGGAAGCGACCGGCTCCTGCCCCGGCATCGAAAACTATTCGCGCTGGCTCACGGGGCGCAAACCGGGCGAGCCGCCGCCGACCATGTTCGAGTACATCCCCGACAACGCCATCGTCTTCGCCGACGAAAGCCACGTCACGATCCCCCAGATCGGCGGCATGTACCGCGGCGACTTCCGGCGCAAATTCACGCTTCAGGAATACGGCTTCCGCCTGCCTTCGTGCATGGACAACCGCCCGCTAAAATTCGAGGAATGGGACGCCATGCGCACCCAGACCGTCGCCGTTTCGGCAACCCCAGGCCCGTGGGAGATGGAACGCACCGGCGGCGTCTTCGTCGAACAAGTCATCCGCCCGACCGGCCTGATCGACCCGCCGGTGATCATCCGCCCCGTCGAACACCAAGTCGACGACCTCGTCGCCGAGTGCAAGGAAGTGGCGCTCAAGGGCTATCGCACGCTCGTCACCGTGCTGACGAAAAAGATGGCCGAAGACCTGACCGAATATCTGCACGATCAGGGCGTCCGC
>JANOFM010000191.1:0-7512 GCA_031413635.1 Alphaproteobacteria bacterium
CATCGAAACTTGCGGCCGGCTGCATCGCCAGCCTCGACCCGCTCGTCACCGTGTCCAAGCGTGAACCGCATTTGCCCTTGGGCATCGCTCCGTCGCGCCCTGATCTGTTCGCGGATCGCACGGGATTGCATCTGGTCGGCCTCACATGGACCTGTGAGCCCGAAGAGATCGTGGCCGAATTTGCCCGCGACTACGCGCTTGCGGAAAAAACGATACCGCGGGCAAAGATCGTGGTTATGGCCAGCACCACGCATGAATCCTACCAGTTGTCCCGTGCCGGCATTCCCAATATTCTGGCCAACGAACTCATCTTTGTCGATGAACGTTTGTTTACGGTTCTTCCCCCGCAGCCGCCGAACGCTGCGCGCTTCGATGCGGTTTACGTCGCTCGCCTGGAGGCGATGAAGCGTCACGAACTTGCCGCCGCAGTCCCAAACCTCGTGCTCGCCCACGGTCAACCTTCGACGAGTGATGCCGTGCGTGTGCGGCAGATCTTGCCGAAGGCGCGCTTTGCGAATTTCGAGGCGAATGGCGGTGCCTATGGTTATCTGGGCGATGACGACGTCGTCGCTCTGATGAATCGGTCCGCCGTTGGTCTGTGTCTATCGGCGGCTGAAGGCGCAATGCGCGTTTCGATGGAATACCGGCTGTGCGGCACGCCTGTGGTTTCGACGCGAAGCGTCGGCGGACGCGACCGTTATTTCTTGGGTCCCCATGTGCGTATCGTCGACGATCATCCCGATGCTGTGGCGCAAGGCGTGCGCGAATTGAAGGTGATGAACCTAAGCCGCCTCGCCGTGCGCGAATATATCGGCGGACTGCTCACGTTCGACCGTCACAATTTCCTGCTGAGTCTGAACAGCCTCGTCGAACACGAACTGGGCGTGCGCGATCGATTCCGCTCGTTCGCGCCCTTTGTTCGCTATCCCGTCTCTTGGCGTTCGCCGGAGCAGATTTTGGCTCCACTCACCGCCTAACCGCTGACGCTCTGAGCCTCATCGACGGGCTGCGCCAAATTGGCCAGGAATTGGCGCGTGCATGCTTCCCAGGAAAATCCCGTCGCAAACAGTCGGCAGGCCTGCGGGCTCAATCGCATCGCCCGTTTGGACGCCTCGCCCAGATCTTCGCTCAACGTACCGACCGACAGGTTTCCGCCGATGATGTCGATCGGCCCCTGCACCGGATGGGCAGCGACCGGCAATCCGCTCGCCAGCGCCTCGAGAACCACAAGGCCGAACGTGTCGGTTCGCGACGGAAACACGAACACGTCGCTGGCGCCGTAGTAACGCGCAAGTTCGGCGCCGAATTTCGGTCCGGTAAAGCGGGCGGCGGGATAGCGTGCGCGAAGCTCGCCCAGCTGCGGTCCGTCGCCGACGATGAGCTTCGACCCCGGCAGATCGAGCTTTAAGAATTCCTCGACGCTTTTTTCGATCGCAACGCGCCCGACATACAAAAACACCGGACGCGGCAGATCGAGCCAGTCCTTCGGCCCCGGTTTGAAGAGGTCCACGTCGACGCCGCGCGACCACATGCGCAAATTTTTGAAGCCGCGTATGGTCAAATCCCTTTCGAGCGTGCGCGTCGCCACCATCACGGCCGATGCGGGCCCATGAAACCAGCGCAATCCCGCATAGGACCAAGACGTCGGCACGCCGAAGCGCGCATGGATATATTCGGGAAAGCGCGTGTGGAACGACGTCGTGAATGATATCCGGCGACGCATGCAGTTGCGCCGCGTGGCAAGCCCCAGCGGACCTTCGGTTGCGATGTGAATAGCTTCCGGCTTGAACTCGTCGATGATGCGCCCGACGGCGCGCCGCGCGAACAGGGCAAGCTTGATCTCGGGATAGGTCGGCATCGGTACCGTACGAAATCCATCCGGCGTCACGAACCTAACCTCGTGCCCCAAACGGCTCAGCTGGACCCCAAGTGTTTCGAGTGTCCGCACCACACCGTTCACCTGCGGCGCCCAAGCGTCCGTCGCGATCAGAATACGCATAGGCCGGCGATCTCGCACGAGCGCGGGCAGATCGAACGATTCGGACCGTACGAAATTCGAATGCCGTGCGGCCGAGAGCGAAACCGCGCGCGGCGCCATGTTATTCGGCCGCCTGGGCGATGGCCGTCTGCGGCTGAAAAGTCGGAAGTGCCTGTGTCCACGTCACAATTTGCAGCTTTCCGGCATAGTCTTCAACCAGCGCCGTGCAGCTTTCCACCCAATCCCCGTCGTTGCAGTAAAGCACGTTGCCGATTTGGCGGATTTCGGCCTTGTGGATATGGCCGCAAACGACGCCGTGGACGTTGCGGCGCTCGGCTTCCAGGGCGACCGCCGTTTCGAAGTGCCCGATATACTCCACCGCGTCTTTCACGTGATCCTTAAGCCACCGCGACAGCGACCAGTAGGGCAGGCCCAAGTGACGCCGCATAGCGGCCACCGCATCGTTGAGCCTGAGTGCTATGGCATAGGCCCAGTCACCCGCGTGAGCGAGCCAGCGCGCATAAGTAACTATCCCGTCGAAATGATCGCCGTGCAACACAAGCAGGCGCCGCCCGTCGGCCGTTTCGTGGATGGCATCGCCCGCAAGCTCGATCCCGGCAAAACATAGTCCCGCATAATCGCGAAACACTTCATCGTGATTTCCCGGAATGTAGATCACGCGCGTGCCGGAATGCGCTTTGCGTAAGATCTCGTCGATCACTGCATTGTGGCTCTCGCGCCAAAACCATGATCGCGCCAACCGCCAGCCATCGACGATGTCACCGACGAGATAAAGCATGTCGCATTCGTTGTGGCGCAGGAAGTCGAGCAAAAGCTCCGCTTTGCAGCCGCGCGTGCCCAAATGCGTGTCGGAGATCCAAATCGTTCGGTGTGCGCGCTGCCGCTTGGGAAGTTCGCCCGTGGGCTCAAAGCTCCGAGCCCATCCTGGAAATCGCCCCGGCAGATCCCGCCGTGGGCGCCATCGCGCCAGCGGCGGCGTGCGGTCGAGCAAAGCATCAAGTCCCGGCATCGTCGTCACCTATGTCGTTGGGTCCGACCTGAGTACCGAAAATGTCCAAATCGGCGCCGCTTTGGCAGATAAGCAGGTGCCGATCTCCAATGACCGTTTGATGTCTTGTCGGTGATTTATTTGTGCGTGAACAATTCTACGCCTCGAATACATCGTTAACTCGAAATTAACCGAATATTCGAGCGCTTTGTCTTTGTGGCTACTCGAAAGCAATTCACGGTCGGCCTGGCGGTCGCTGGTCGCGGCCCAACCCCGAAGCGAAATTATTGCAGCGCATCAGACCAACGCAGTGACAGAATTTCGAGGAAGTTCGGCCATAGATTCACCGGTTCCAAGAAATATTGTTTAAAATCAATGACATAAAATAATCACCATGCGGGTGGTCTGAACGCTTAACACTTGATTTACTCAATCCATCTCGTCATAATTGCTGCAGCGCAGTACGGCTCCGGCTTTGCTTCGTTGCCCTTCTTGGGCGTTTCCTCCCTAAACTTGGACCGCTTGGCATCCGCCACGCGGTCCTTTTTTTGGCACCTTCAGCTGAGTGTCCACGCCCCGCGCGCTGGCGGCAGCGTCAGGTCGCCGCCGTTGAGGGCGCGCTGCATCAGCACGATGTCGACCCACCGGCCGAACTTGAAACCGGCGGACCGCACGGTTCCGACCACCTCAAATCCCGCCTTGCGATGCACGGCGATCGAACCGGTGTTCTCGGAACCTCCGATCACCGCAATGACCTGACGCGCGCCGGTCGCCTCGCAGCGCGGCAGCAGGTGCGCAAGCAGGGCCGCGCCGATCCCTTGTCCGCGTCTGTCGTCGCGCACATAGACGGAATCCTCGATCGAGTAGCGATAGCCTGGGCGCGGCCGGAACATCGACGCATTGGCGTACCCGACGACAGCGCCGGCATCTTCCGCGACAAGCCAGGGCAAACCGCTCGCGACCACACCGCGCCACTTCTCGTTCATGTCGGCAACGGTCGGCGGCACTTCGTCGAACGTGCCCACGCCGTGCAAAACGTGATGGGCATAGATGGCGTGCATTGACGGCACGTCGGCCGCCGTTGCGTCGCGAAGCACCAGGCTCATTGCGCGGCTTGGCTCGATGCCATAGGCGATTTGAGGAAGCGCCAGTCGACTTCGCCCATCGCACGCACCATGGTCGTGATCGCATGCGTCACGCGTTTGATGCCGGCGCTGCGCTCGATGCTGTCTTCGTCCATGTAAAGCGCGCGATTGATCTCGATCTGCAGCGCATGCAGCCCGAGTGCCGGCCGGCCGTAGTGTTCCGTCGAATAGCCGCCCGCATAAGGATTGTTGCGAACGACGGCAAAGCCCTGCATCGACAAAGCGCGTTCGATCATATCGGTCAGCCGTCGCGCGCACGACGTGCCGAAGCGGTCGCCGAGCACGATGTCGGGTCGGGGCGCGCCGATGTCCTGATCGAGCGGTCCGCCGACCGACGGCATCGAATGGCAATCGACCAACACCGCGCAATTGAATTGCGCGTGCGTCGCCTCGATCAGACCGCGCAATGCCATGTGGTAGGGCTTGTAATAAGAATCGATGCGCGATTGCGCTTCGGCGAATGTGATCTTTCGCGAATAGATTTCCGCACCGTCCCGGACCACCCGCGCGATCGTGCCGAGCCCTGCCGTCACGCGCGGGCTGCGGCTGTTGACGAATTGCGGTAGCGGCCCATCGAACATCGCCGGGTCGAGCTCGTAGGCTTCGCGATTGGGGTCGATGAAGGCCCGCGGGAAATGGGCCTTCAGCAGCGGCGCGCCCAAAGCCGGAGCGGCGCTGAAAATCTCATCGATGAAGCTGTCCTCGGATCGCCGGATCGCCGTGCCGTCCAGTCGCGAGGCTTGAAGAAACGATTTAGGATAAATTCGGCCCGAGTGAGGCGAGGCGAAGACGAAAGGAAGGGCCTGCTCGCTAGGCGCCAAGACCTCGAAAGGGGGATCGATCGCTGCCCCCCGCTTGTCGCCGCCTGCCAATCGCACGTCTTAACCTGTTTGTGATATCAACAAGTGGAGCATCGAAGCGCGATCCGATCAAGGCCGCAGAGGTGTGACGCAGCGTGTAAAAATAACCGAACTGCAGCAAAGCCTTGGCTGTTGCAGGGATTCCGCCGTAAGTAGAGGCGGTGCTTCGCCCGTTCGAGCGGGCAGGGCGCGGAAATTCGAGAGTGGTTTAACGGGGGCGCGCAAAGACTATGGCCAAGATACTGCTCGCCGAAGACGACGAATCAATGCGCCGCTTCCTGTCCAGCGCCTTGGAAAAGGCGGGACACGAGGTTGCGTCGTTCTCGCAGGGTGACGAAGCCTTCGATTGCCTGAAGGACGGCAATCGCTTCGATCTGCTGCTCACGGACATCGTAATGCCGGTCATGGACGGCATCGAATTGGCCCGCAAAGCCGCCGACGTCGCGCCCAAAATGAAGATCATGTTCATCACGGGTTTTGCGGCGGTCGCTCTCAACCCGAAGAACAACGCCCCCAAGGACGCCAAGGTCCTGTCCAAGCCGTTCCACTTGCGCGAACTCGTCAGCGAGGTCGAACGCTTCATGGCCGCCGCCTAACGACATCTGGTTGTAAACCAATTATTCACACGCAAGTCGCGATTCTCCTGGAGCTGAAACTCCCCGGGGGAACCATTTGTGGCTACCGTTCGGCTGAGGGCGATCCTCGGCGTCGCCTATTGTCTGCTTCCCCTGTCGTCCATTGCGGGCGCGGCACCGGTGTCAACGGACACCGTGCGCGAGGCGATGGTAATCGTTGAGGCTCTACTCGCGCGCCAAGACATAAATGTCGGCGGATACGCCGGTACCTCGCCGCCGGTGGTCGAACGCGTCGCGGCGACCCACGAGTATCTGCAAGGCAACGACGGCGGCTATGTCGACGGGCACATCTACTTGAATGACGAGGCGATGGCAGACTGCCAACATCTGACGCTCATCCACGAACTCGTCCACGACGCGACCGTCAAGCATCGGCTCTTCGCTGACGTTCCAAACTCGAAGATCCGCGATGTTCTGGAGGCGCTCGCCGACGTTGTCACAGCGACGGCGGCCGAGTATCCGTACCTGCCCGGCTGCCTTCCAAAGCGCCCGATTTTGGTCAGTGCGGCCGATCTGGCATCACTCGCGCGGTCTCCGCTGCGCCGCTGAGCGGACCGGCGCGGCCGCCCTTGTATTGCCGTTTCTCCGCCGCTATAGGGTTCGCCCCGGCGCCCGGTTGAGGGCGGCCTAGTGTGGGCGTGTAGCTCAGCGGGAGAGCACTACGTTGACATCGTAGGGGTCACAAGTTCGATCCTTGTCACGCCCACCAGCCTTCGCTCGCGGAACGCGAGAGAAGGCTGTCGCGCCGAAGCCCGAAGGGCGAAGGCGGACGATGGCACCCGCGAGCGTCGGCTCGGCAAGCCCGTGCTTATTAAGCCCCCAATCACCCTCGCCATATACCCTTTCGCAACCGTTCGTATCCCGAATCTTAACGGCTAATGCCGCAGAATCGTCCCCGACCTATCGCAGGCGGCAAGAGGGGAATTCCAGTGACACAGCCATTGCGCATCGAGCATTTGGACGAACAGCTTCACGCCCGCGGCACCATCGACGGTCACCATGCGCTTCAATTACGGCGCCTGATCTATGTCACCGGGACCGTGACGCGTAAAAGCGCCGAGATCTTGTTCAAGCTTGACGCGGCTTGTTCGAAGAAGGACCCGGCCTTCGCCGAACTCTTCGTCGAGGCGCTGACGGATTACTTCGTCTGGCAGACCGAACCCAAGGGCTATGTCACGCCCGAACTCGCTCGCTTCCTGATCGAAAATGTCACCGCAGACGGTCATGTCGAAAGCAAGACCGAATTGGCCCTCGTGTTGAATGTCGTTCATTGGTCGCGCCAAGCCCCGGACGAACTCTTGGCACTGGTTCTGGAGTCCGTGCGCCAGAGTGTGCTTCTATCGCGCGACACGCCGTTCGGCGCCAATCGTCCCCACGCCGCCATCGGTGCCGCCGATGTCGCAATTCTCCGCAAAGCCCTTTATGCACCGGCGGGCGACGGCAGTTTGCTTGTGACGCGGCGCGAGGCCGAGCTGCTGTTCACACTCAACGAAGCGACCGCCACCGGCATAAATGACCCCGAATGGCGGGACTTCTTCGCCCGCGCGATCGGCAACCATCTGACAAACCCGATGGACGCGCCAAACATTCCCGATCGGGACGAAGCCGCGCATCGCGAGCGCTGGCTGAACGAGCGCGGCAGCATCGGTCGCCTCGTGTCCGGCATTGGTGAGGCGCTTAAGCGCGGCGAAGTCCCCGTGCGCGCGGTGTTCGAAGAACTCGATCCCTTCGGCGCCATGGCCGCAGTGAAGGAAGCGCAAGCCGAAGACCGCGCGACAAAGCTGCGCCTGTCGCGTGAAGCGATTGACCCGGTCGAAGCGGCCTGGCTCGCCGAACGCATCTTGCGCGACGGCACGATCGACGAGAACGAACGCGCTCTGCTGGC
>JANOFM010000192.1:0-3992 GCA_031413635.1 Alphaproteobacteria bacterium
TTCCTATGGTTCGCAGGCGGCAGTCGACGCGCTCGACCGGGCGGCCGACATGCTCGCGGCCTACAAGACCGATACGCTCGGCGCGATTGACGCGGTCATCGCGGAACACCCGGACTTCGCGCTCGCGCATGCCATGCGTGCCGGTGCGCTCGCGACGGCCACCGACAAGGCGTTCGAAGACGAGGCGATGAAGAGCCTGAAGGCTGCCGTCGCATTGGCGCCCAAGGCCAACGAGCGCGAGCAGCTGCACATCGCGGGGTGCCGGGCATGGCTCGACGGCGACCTGGGTCGCGGCGTCGAGTTGTGGGGCCGGGCTTCGATGCTCTATCCGCGCGATCTGACGGCGTTGCAGTTCGCGCATGCCGGCGACTTTTTCCTCGGCTACTCGCACATGCTGCGCGACCGCGTGGCGCGCGTTCTGCCGGCGTGGAACCGCGATGTGTCAGGCTACGGCTTCGTGCACGGCATGTACGCGTTCGGGCTGGAGGAGTCGGGCGACTATGCGGCGGCGGAAGCGCACGGCCGCGAAGCTGTCGGCGTCAACAGCCAAGACGGCTGGGCCGCGCATGCGGTCGCGCACGTCATGGAGATGCAGGGCCGCGCGAAAGAGGGCATCGATTTCCTCGCGAACGGTGCGGCGGGTTGGGAGCCCGGTAGTGGCTTTGCCTATCATCTTTGGTGGCACAAGGCGCTGTTCCATCTCGACACGAACGACGCGAAAGCGGCGTTGAAACTGTTCGACGGAAAAATTTCGGCGGGCGGTTTCGGTCAGGCGTTGGAGTTGATCGACGGTTCGGCCATGCTCTGGCGGCTGCAGCTGCTCGGCCACGACGTCGGCAAGCGTTGGGACGACATTGCCGCCAAGTGGGAAAGCCGCATCGACCACGGCTACTACGTGTTCAACGACGTCAATGCGATGATGGCGTTCGCGGCGACCGGCGACGTGACGGCGCAGAACCGGCTGATCGCGGCCGTCCGCAAGGCGGCCGAAGGCAGGGGTACGAACGCGATGATGTCGCGTGAGGTCGGTTTGCCCGCGTGCGAGGGTTTTACCGCCTTCGGACGCGGCGAATACGCGAAGGCCGTCGACCTATTGTTGCCGGTGCGCGGCAAGGCGAACCGCTACGGCGGCAGCCATGCGCAACGCGACATGTTCTCGTGGACGCTGACGGAAGCGGCGATCCGCGCCGGCGACCGGGCGCTCGCCGATGCGTTCGCCGCCGAACGTCTGTCGTGGAAGCCGGAAAGTCCGGTCAATCGCGCGTGGAAGATGCGGGCGGAAAAATTGGACGGGAAGCAAGCGGCTTGAGGCCGTCTGTCATCCCTCGACTTTAGGCGACACCAATGTTGCACAATTCGAAATCGGTCGCGCTCGCGACCGGCGTGACCCTTCCTTACTTCGAAATCGGAGACAAAGCCGGGTTGCCGGTCGTGTTCATTCACGGGCCACGGATTCGCATCGTTCGTACGCGCCGATGCTCGAAGCGATGCCGCAGAGCTTGCGAATGCTTGCGTTGACGATGCGCGGACACGGTGACGCGAGCAAACCGGACGACGGCTACGCTCCGGAAGACATGGCGGCGGCTTAGTTCCACGGGTGGCCGCGTGGGATCGGCTGGAGCCGGTCTAACGTTACGGCGCGCGGCATTCGGGTATGCAACGCGCGTCGGTGTTGCCCTCTTGTTACATTCCCGGCACACTCGCGCAATCAACGCCATTGCACGAGACAACCCATGACCAGCAGCAGCGAACTTGCCTTCGATCCCGATGCCTTGCGCGCGAAATACCGCGCCGAGCGGGACCGTCGTCTGCGCGAGGATGGAAATAACCAATACCGCGAGATCAAGGGCGACTTCGCGCATTATCTCGACGATCCTTATGTCGCGCCGATCTCGCGTGCGCCGCTCAGCGACGAGGTCGATGTCGTCGTGGTCGGTGGTGGGTTCGGCGGTTTGCTCGCCGCGGCGCGCTTGCGCGAGGCGGGCGTCAGCCAAGTGCGCATCATCGAGAAGGGCGGCGACTTTGGCGGCACTTGGTATTGGAACCGCTATCCGGGTGCTGCGTGCGATGTCGAATCCTACATCTATCTGCCGCTGCTCGAGGAAGTGGGTTACATCCCGGTCGAAAAATACTCGCGTGCTCCGGAGATCTTGAAGCATAGCCGCGCCATCGGGGAGAAATTCGATCTCTACAAAGACGCTCTGTTTCAAACCGAAATCACCGAGATGCGTTGGGACGAGGCGGCTGCGCGCTGGATCGTCAAGACGAACCGCAACGACGCGATCAGGGCGCGGTTTGTGTGCTTGGCTTCGGGGCCTCTGCACCGGCCGAAGCTGCCGGGGATTGCCGGCGTCGAGACGTTTGCGGGGCATTCGTTCCACACCAGCCGATGGGACTATGCGTATACGGGTGGCGACTCGAACGGCAATCTGACGGGATTGAAGGACAAGCGTGTCGGCATCATCGGCACGGGCGCCACCGCTGTGCAATGCGTGCCGCATTTGGGCGCTGCCGCGAAACAACTGGTGGTCTTTCAGCGTACCCCGTCGTCGATCGACGTGCGCGCCAATCGAGCGACCGATCCGGCATGGGTGAAAAGCCTCGCGCCCGGATGGCAGAAGCAGCGCATGGACAATTTCAACACCCTGCTCACCGGCGTCCCGCAAAAGGAAGATCTGGTCAGCGACGGCTGGACCGACATCATTCGCAATCTGATCTTGGGCGATGGGGCGAAGAAGTTTGCCGGACAGGGGGCGCTGACGGTCGACGAACTTGTCGAATTGGCAGACTTCGAAAAGATGGAGCAGATACGTGCGCGCGTTGCCGCCGTCGTCAAGGATCGTGAGACCGCTGAAGCGTTAAAGCCATACTATCGGCAGTTCTGCAAACGGCCGTGCTTTCACGACGAGTATCTGGACACGTTCAACCGCCCGAATGTCACACTGGTCGATACGAAAGGGCGCGGCGTGGATCGCATCACGCCTTCGGGCGTCGTGGCCAACGGCGTCGAGTATCCGCTCGACTGTTTGATCTATGCGACGGGATTTGAAGTCGGCACCGGATATACGCGCCGTTCGGGGTTCGAGCTTTACGGCCGGGGTGGCCAGACGCTCAGCGACAAATGGTCGAAGGGCGTGCGAACTTTCCACGGCTTCCATGTCGAAGGTTTCCCGAATTGCTTCGTGGTCTCGAACATTCAATCGGGCTTTACGGTAAATTTCCCTCATATGCTGGCCGAGCAGGCGACGCATATCGCTTACATCGTCAAGCATTGCGCAGACACGCAGACCCGCGTCGTCGAAGCGTCGCCCGAGGCCGAGGCGCAATGGGTTGAGACCATCCGAAGCCTGGCGATCTTGCGGCGCAAATATTTGGAGGAGTGCACGCCCGGCTATTACAACAACGAAGGCAAACCGGCCGAGCGCAGCGAACAGGACGGTTTTTACGGCGCCGGGCCGCTTGCGTTCGTGAAGGTGCTGGAGGATTGGCGGGCCGACGGCGCGCTGAAGGGGCTAGAGCGCGACCAAGTCTCGCGTTGATTATCAGCTTACATTGTTCTAATTTTGTTCTCGCGCATCGTTGTGGACTGTGGTGCTCGATCCGTCGTCGATGCCGCCACTAGTGATGGCAGGTGATGGCAAACGTGATGGCAGTTTTGGCGGAGTTCCGCCAATGTGATGGCGTGATGGCACGGATTAGATTTGGTTTCCCGAAATCTCTTCTTCTTGTCGCTGGCCGGTTGTGCGCTGCACCCAGCGCGCCGATAGGTTCGCATCCCGTTTCGAACACAACTCACGGACCCCGATGACCCGCACTTTCGACAAATCGAAGCTCCCCTCGCGCCACGTGACCGAGGGACCGGCTCGCGCGCCGCATCGTTCGTACTATTACGCGATGGGGCTGACGGCCGAGGATATCGCCAAGCCCTTCGTCGGCGTCGTGTCGTGTTGGAACGAGGCGGCGCCCTGCAACATCGCGCTGATGCGCCAGGC